>NYZG01000282.1 GCA_002687025.1 Candidatus Poribacteria bacterium | reverse complement strand
GCTATCCACCAGATCATCGGCAATGGCGGACGGCCCTCGACTACGGCCTCGGCGGCGCGCGCGATCACGGCCGCCCAGGAATTCAGCAGCAGGACGGCTGCCACGATCGCGAGTTCGACGCGCAACAGCTTCGACTTACGGGCGCGACCCCACAGCGACGGGCCGGGGAGACTTCTCATAAACCAACCTCACGACGGAATTCGGCGTACGCGTCCGGCGCAACCGCGCGCAGAGCGTCGCCCACTACATAGACGGAGCCCGTCACGCAGAGCGTGTTCCCCGGCGCCTTCGCTACGGCGACCGGCGTCGAGCACTCGACGGAAACGGACTGGAAGTGGCGTCGGAAAACGACGGCAAGGTCTTCGGGGGCGGCGGCCCGCGGGGTGGATCCCGCGCGGGCAAGAACTACGTGTGATGCCGTGGAAGCCAGGGCTTGTGCAAACCCCTCGGCGTCCTTGTCTGAGGTCATGCCGACGATCAAGGTGATCTGTTCCTCGTTGTGCGTTTCGCCCAGCGCGCGCGCCAAGACTGCCGCCGATCCGGGCGTGTGCGCGGCGTCCAGAACACATGCCCTGCCGTCCGGCAAATCAACTGCCTGGAAGCGACCGTGGATTCTGGCCTGCTCCAAGCCCTCGCGGATCGCCGCGTCGCTGACAGTCCATCCACGATCTCGGAGGCATTCGACCGCCGCTAGAGCGGTCGCCGCATTCTCCACCTGATGGGCGCCGAGGAGCCGGAGCCGGACTCCTTCAAGGCGGATCGCCCGCCCGTTGAGGTCGCACACTTGGCGATCTGACGACACACCAACGCGCGTTGCTTCCACCGCGGCTCTCGCGTCCACCAACGGAGCGCCAACGGCCTGAGCGACTTCACGAATCGCCGCCGCGGCGGACGCCCCCTGATAGCCCATGACTACGGGCCTCGCGGGCTTTATGATACCCGCTTTTTCGCCTGCGATTTCCTCAAGAGTGGCGCCCAGGGCGTCCACATGGTCGAAATCGACGGTCGTGATGACCGAGACCAGCGGGTCCACGACATTCGTGGCGTCCAGACGGCCGCCCATCCCCACTTCCAGCACGGCGATGTCCAACTCCGCCTGGGCGAAGTACGCGAACACCATCACCGTGTACACCTCGTAGAATGTCAGGCGACCGAGCTCGCTCTCGCGATGCTCCTCGAAGACGGGCAGCAGGTCGCCGAGGAGGCGCGCCATGTCCCGCTTCGTGATGCACGCCCCGCGGGCCTGGAATCGCTCGCGCGGTGATACGAGATGCGGCTGCGTGTACATCCCCGCCGCGTGACCCGCCGCCAGCAGCACGCGATACACGAAGGTCGCCGTCGAGCCCTTCCCCTTCGTGCCTGCGATATGCACGGCCGGCACGCGCCTGTGCGGGTCGCCGATCTCATGCAGCACGCGCTCCACGCGCTCCAGATTGAACCCGCGCAACACGCCCGCGTTCATGGGCGACATCTCGTAGTTGATGTACGTGTCGAGGTATCGGCGAGCGTCGCAGTAATTCACTCGGCCAACCCGATCATGCGGTCGAAGTGGGCGGGAGCGCCGGGCAGGGAAGTCGTCGAGCAGTGCTACGGGAAGCTTTGGTGCCGAGAGGGGGACTCGAACCCCCATGGGCTTGCGCCCACTAGCTCCTGAGGCTAGCGCGTCTACCAATTCCGCCATCTCGGCACGGGAGACGGGAAACGAGCAGGGAAATTGTAGTGACGGCCCAGAACCAAAGTCAACGTGGAGTGCCGAGGGCGTCATGCCCCTTGGGAGCCCGGGGGCCGCCCAAGCTGCCGCGCCCTAGCCGCGCCGTTCTCGCGTCTTTCCTTGTCGCGTGAGGTCTTCCGTGCTATCGTCCTTTTCGGCGGGAAGGTGCGAATATCGGTGAAACGTCGGTTCGCTGCCGGACGATATGTGCATGGGAGGAAGTGCTCGCACTCTGTTAGGTGGGGGCGCTTTTCTGTTCCAGGCGGCGGATCGCAGGGATGCCGGGCCGTGGGCCAGCATCCTCAGTCTGTAGCCGACGAGTGAGTGTGATGAACAAGTCCATAACGCTGATGCTCATGACCTCCGGGTCAAGAGGCGTGCGTAAGCTGGAAATCAGCGCCGTCGCCCTTTGGTTGGGAGCCGTGGCGCTCATTGTCGCGTTCGGGGCCGGGGTCTGGGGTGTGACGCGCGTATACCAGACGTACACCGGCGCGCGGCAATTCCATGACGACTACGCAGCGCTCGTGACCGAACACGCGCGAGTGCAGATCAGTTACGCTGCGCTCGAGGAGCAACTCGCCACGCTCGAAGCCCTCGAGGAGAACGTCCGCCATGTGCTGGGCCTGCCAGGTCCAGCGGACGAAGGCGCCGACTCAGGGACGCTGCACCGCGGCGGCGGCGCGGCCGACTCGGCTCCCGGGGAACCCGCGGAGTTGTCCCTCAGCGATTCCAGTCAGGCGGCCGACATCACGCGTGTCACAGCCGACAACGAGCTTTCCGACGGCATCCCGATATCCGACGAGTCGGTCGGGCGCGCGACGCGGCTCCTCAAGAGCCTCGAACGCATCGAACTGCTGACCGTCAACGAGATCCAGGATCTCGCCACGACCCCCACGGTCACGCCCATCGGGGAGGGCGAGCCCTACTGGCTCGCGTCCGGGTTCGGTATGCGCAACAGCCCCTTCACGCAGCGCAGGCAGTTCCACGGCGGCCTCGACCTTTCGGCAAAGGCCGGCACTCCCGTGATTGCCCCTGCGGACGGCGTTGTCACGGAGGTGTGGGACGTCAAGCAGGGCGGCCTGTTGGGGAACGCCATCAAGATCAAGCACGGGCAGCGCTACGAAACGGTGTTCGGCCACCTCAACAAGAACAACCCGTTCGCGGCGGGTCTCGAGGTTGGCGCGCAGGTCACACGCAACCAGGTCATCGGCTACGTCGGCCGCACGGGGCGCACGACGGGTGACCATCTGCACTACGAGGTGCGCGACAACGGTGAGCGCGTGAACCCCTACCGATTCCTGCTAGATCGGGTAGACCGCTAGGACGCAGCACAGGCATCAGGATTCCCGGGGAGGCCCATATCGTGGCCTCCCCGTTTCCGTTTCCGTCGCCGGTGTGCGACGCCTGGCATCTTCGGTAGGCGCCGACCGGGCGCCGGCGTGCGTCGCGGCCCTTGTCGACCGCTGGCCCGGCCCGCGCTCAGCCACAACCCGCCGTTGCGGTCGCCGCGACCGAGGAGCACAATCCCCGCCAGGTTAGTGTCTCGCCAAGGAGGACGTATGCCCACGAACGATGCCGCCCGGGCCACGTACCCGCGCCTGTCCCTGATGATGTTCCTGCAGCTGTCCATCTGGGGGTCGTGGGCGGTGCTCATCGGCGGCCACATGAGCAACCTGGCGTTCACGGAGTTCCAGATCAGCCTGGTATTTGGGACCACGGCGTTTGGCGCGATCCTGTCGCCGTTGATAGCGGGCTGGGTCGCCGACCGTTTCATGCCCGCGCAGACGTTCGCGGCCATCTCGCACTTTGCCGGCGGCATCCTGATGGTCGTCGCCTACCGGCAGACGTCTTTCGGCGCCATGTGGCTGGCCATACTTGTCCACGCGCTGCTCTACATGCCCACCATCGCCCTCACGAACGCAATCGCATTCCGGCATATGCGCGACTCGGACAGATTCGGGAACATCCGCGTCTGGGGCACGATCTCGTGGATTGCCGTCAACTGGGGTCTCTCGGCGTACCTCAGATTCTGGGAAGCGCGATCCGAGACGCCCCACGTCGGCGACAGCCTGCTCCTGGCCGGCGCCCTGAGCTTCGTCATGGGGCTGTACTGTCTGACCCTCCCGAATACTCCCCCGGCCAAGGAAGCGCGCAACCCGTATGCCTTCCTCGAGGCGTTGTCGCTGATGGCAAACCGTAACTTCGCGGTGCTCCTGGTGATCTCCTTCGTCGTGGCCATCGAGCTGCCGTTCTACTACAACCTGACGTTCCTCTTCCTGACGGAGGAGGGGCACGGCGTGGGCCTGGCCGCCAGCACCGCGAACCTGGCGATGAGCCTGGGGCAGGTGGCCGAGATCTTGCTGATGCTCCTCCTGTTCCCAGCCATCCGCGTCATCGGCATGAGGATGACGGTGTTCCTGGGAATCCTCGCGTGGCCGGTTCGGTACGTCATCTTCGCCATCGGACACCCGTCGTGGTTGGTGATCGCGGCCCAGTCGCTGCACGGCATCTGCTACGCGTTCTTCTTCGTGGGAGGTATGGTCGCCGTGGAACGGCTGAGCCCCAAGGACATACGCGCAAGCTCCCAAGGCCTGCTCGTCTTCGCGACGAACGGCGTGGGGATGCTCGTCGGACATTTCGTCTCGGGTTGGGTCCACGGCCACTTCGCGTTGGCCGACGGGGGTCACGATTGGGCGAAGATCTTCATGGCGCCTATCGGCGTGACGGCAGTGGCGGCAGTGGCGTTCATTGCTCTCTTCAGCGAACGCCGCTACGTTGCCGACATCGCCGCGCGAGAGGCCGCCGACTGACCGTCGAGCCGCGAGAATGCCGCCAGCATCCGCCCGGCCGCCGCAGCTACTCCGGCAGGACGGTGTACACGGCCAGCATGTCGCGATCGGGCCGGTACATCAGCACGACGACCTCGGCGGCGTGGTCGGCGGAATCGAGAGCCCTGCGGGCGGCCCGGTAGATGTCGGGATGCAACCGCAGAGCGTTCGCTTGCCCAGCCCAGTCGAGTGGCGCGGGCCGCACCTCCTCCGTCGCGGCGTTGCACAAGATCACCGGACGGACGCCGAGCTCCTCGGCGGCCTCGTTCGCGCGTGCGAGGAACGCTGACCCATACCGGTCGAGGATATCCAGGTCCAGTCGCTGCACTTCGGTGATGTCGGCTTGCGACAGAGACAGGTCGGCGTCGGTGAGGTGGGGAAGGATGCGCATCGCCGCCCGCCTAGTTCGGCAGAGCCGGCTCGGGACGCGCCGCGGCTAGCTTGTCCTTGTATAGCAGCAGGTCGCTCCTGCCAACGAACTTCACCTTGCCGCCGGTGTTCTCCGCCAACTGCTTGAGGAGGAGCTCCCCCGGGCCTCCGAGATTGTCGATCTCGAGCCCGACGATGAACAGCGCCGCGTCCGTGCGGTTGCTCGCGTGGGCGGCGCGGATGATCTTGTCCGGATCGGTCTCGACGACCTGCCCCTGAGCGCTGGTCGGCACACCGTCGGTGAGGAGCACGACGACATCGGGACCCATATCGAAGGCCGTCTGCAGCGCCCCGAGCGTGTTCGTGCCGAGGTTGCCGGTTATGGAGCCCTGCGTGAACCGTCCGAGGTACCCTTCCGCCTTGCCGAGGTTCTCGGCCGTCGCCGGGATCGCGCTCACGCCCATGCGCGAGATGCTGCTGGCGAAGGTGACGATACTGAACTCGTCCTGCTCGCTGAGCAGATACATGTGGTCGATCAGCGACTCCTTGGCCAGGCCCAGCTTGTGCAGCCCCGCGGCTCCCATGCTGGCGGAGACGTCCAGGACATACACGATGCGCCCACCGTCGCCGCGGCTGCGCAGGAAGTCGATGATCCCGAGCGGGTCGCCATCGCCGGGGTGTCCTCCTCCGCCGAGTAGGCCGCCCTTGCCATCGTTTCCGAACAGCATCGAGCCTAGCCCAGATCCCTGAGTACGCGTCCTGCCGGTCACCTCGCCCTGGCCGTCGGTGCGGCCCGGCAAGGACCGTAGGCGCGTCAGTGACGTGACGTCGGTCTGCAGGTCGGCCGCGGTCATCATCTCCTCGAGCTGGTCGATGCGCTGCATGTCGTTCTTCTGCACGTCCTGGACGACGATGCGCTCCGTCAGTTCCGCGACCTCGGTCAGTTGGTTGCGCGCCTCCTTCATGAGCTTGTCGGGATCCTTCAGCGCGATCGGCTTGTCCGGGTCGTTGAGGCGCCGCTCCAGCTTGACCTTGAGCCGTCGCTTCACCTGCTGCGGCTCGCTGAGCTCGTCCATCCACACGATGTCCATGGAGTCGAGGATGTGGTAGACATCGGTCTCCATGAGCAGCAGGATGCTCACGACGATACCGAGGGCCACGTGCAGGACCAGCGAAACCATGGCCGCGGCGCGCGAGCGGCTCTTGCGCGTGCTGGTGTCGCCGATGGTCCGCATGTGATTCCCCGGGTGTGTACGGGCGTCGACGTGCCGGAGCCTACGTACGTCCTATGGAACGCGCGTCGATCGTTGAGAGTTTAGCTGGGTCGGGCGCGGAAAAGCGAGTCAGCGCCACGGCCATACGCCGCCACCGTGCAGAAGCCGCGCGGCCACCCACATCACCACGGCCGCCGCGGATAGGGCGAACGCAGCCGCGGCCATGCCGTGGGCGCTCGGGGACAGGCGCGCCCAGCCGGAACGCAGCTCCAGCGTCGCGACCACGGCGCAGAGAGCCGCGGCGAGCAGCGCCACCGGGCTGTAGAACGTGAGCGCGAAACATGCGCACGCTGCGATGAGAAGGATCAGGCAGCGACGTCTCAGTCTGCGACGGAATGTCGCGCCGCTGGTCAGCGGAGCGACGAGGGCGCCGCCGCGCGGCATGTACGGAACGATGCTCTGGGTGGCAGACAGGTAGGATACCTGCACCGCCGACGGCCGACGCGCGACGGGCTTGGGCAGCAGGACGCGTCCCAACTCAGGCGCGGCCCGGCCCGTGGCCCATGCGGCTGGGCTCTCGATGCCGCCGTACTCCTCACTCAGGCGTACCGTAGGCGCCGCGCCGATGTTCAGCGGCGGCTTACCGTCCCGGAAGCGCGCGCGCTTCCGAGGCCTGGCAGGCATGGCGCCGTCACGGTTTGGCATGGGAATCATCCTCTGGGCATCGCTCGCCCGTCGCGTCAGGCAGACGTAAGCTAGCACGCGGCCCACGGACTGTCAATCGCCTGCGAGGTCCCGAGCTGCCCCGCCGGTGCTGTGCACACGGCGTCCCGTGCGCGGCTGGCGTGGCCTGCTCTCGCGGCGCGGGCGAGGGCAGTCGACGCTGAGGCAGCGGCTGGCTCCCGAGTCTGGGGACGGGCCCGCAGCGCTAGAATAGCGAATCCTGTGGCTCGACCGGCGGCGGGGCGAGGCCGATGTGCCGGTACGCCTTGGCCGTCAGCGAACGGCCGCGCGACGTCCGGCTCAGGAAGCCGATCTGGATGAGGTACGGCTCGTACGTGTCCTCGATGGTGCGTTCGTCCTCGCTCACCGCCGCGGCGATCGTGTTCAGTCCGGCGAAACCACCACGGTCGACTATAGCCTGCATGATACGTCGGTCCATCTCGTCCAGACCCAACGGGTCGACGCCCAGCATGTCGAGGGTGCCCGCCGCGATGTCACGCGTCACCACGCCCTCGCCCCTCACGAGAGCGTAATCGCGGATTCGACGCAGGTAGCGCTTTGCGATGCGGGGAGTGCCGCGGGCGCGGCGTGAGATCTCCTCGCGGCCCTCGGGTTCCACCTCGACCTTCAGGAACCCGGCGTCTCGGTCGATGATCTTGCCAAGATCCTCGGGCGCGTAGAAGTTCAGGCGCACGTGCACGCCGAACCTATCGCGCAACGGGCCGGAGATCAGCCCCTCCTT
>NYZG01000281.1 GCA_002687025.1 Candidatus Poribacteria bacterium | reverse complement strand
CGCTGGCTCGACGAGCACTACACGCTGGTCGGCGTGTACTTCATCGAGGAGGACTGGCCGGAGACCGGCGCGCGCGTGCGCGAGATCCGCCGCCGCGTGAAGCGCCTCGGCGTCCTCCGCGTGATAGACGAACTCCTGTTCCTCACCTACTACGTCCTACGCTTCGGCAAGGAAGAGCGTCGTCTGTGGGACGCCGAATTCCCGGACGCCTTCCTAAGCGTCCCGGACACGACCGCGCCGACGCATTCCTGTGACGACATCCACTCCCGCAGATGGCGCGCGGACCTGACGGCGGCCGCGCCCGACGTGGTCTTCGCGACGTGTGGGCGCACGATCTTCCGGCGTCGATTCTTCGGCATCCCGCAGTACGGGACGTTCGTGCTGCACGAGGGCATTACGCCCGAGTACCGAGGTCTGCACACGGCGGGTTGGGCGTTGCTGAAGGGCGAGCCGCAGTACGTCGGCTACACGCTGCTCAAGGTTGACGCCGGCATCGACACCGGGTCGGTGCTGTGCCAGGGCGCGTTCGACGGCGCCAAGAGGTACGGCTTCCACTGGCGCTTCCTCGGTCACCGCGCGCTGCTCGACGGACTCCCACACATGAAGGCGTCACTCGACACTCTGTACAAGGACAGCGGGCATTTCGAGCCCGTGCCGCAGGACGGCCGGGCCTCCGACAACTACAGTTGGATTCGTCTGACGCAGTACGTGGCGTTACGGCTACGTGCGGTGTTCGGACGAACCTAGCGCCCGCAGCGGCCCTATCGCGGTGGCAGTGACGGTAGCGGCAGTCGCGGACGGCGGCCGAAGTCTGGAACTTGCGGCGGATTCTCCTCCAACAGTCTCAGGATCTCGACCAGGGCCCGCTCCATCTGCGGGTCGACCCCGGCGACGTAGTCCTGCGGGCGGTACTGCACCTCGATGTCCGGGTCGGTTCCGTAGTTCTCGACGTCCCACCCCACATCCGTGAACCAGAACGAATACTCGGGCTGAGTCGTGCCGCCGCCGTCAACGAAGGCCGACTGAGGGCTAATGCCAATCACGCCGCCCCAGGCCCGCGTGCCGATCAGGGGGCCGAGGCCCATGA
Organism: Candidatus Poribacteria bacterium; assembly: GCA_002687025.1. Taxonomy (GTDB): domain Bacteria; phylum Poribacteria; class WGA-4E. Next base: position 18,404 of record NYZG01000281.1, on the reverse strand, counting down.
GCTTGAAGCAGTGGGAGAAGATGTCTCCGTCCGAGCCGGAGTTCTCGTCGGTAAGGGCGACCATGGGGCCCATCACCGAGTCGCCTGGATAGGGCATCGGCTGCCCGTATCGCGGACGGTCGTACCCAATGCGCTTGCGCGCCAACTTCTCCAACAGAAGCGGAGACACGTGCCCGCCCCGGTTGTGCCGCACATCAACGATGAGCGCGGGAAAGTCCAACTCGGCGAGGTAGGCGCGGTGGAACTCCGCGTAGCCTTTGCCGCCCATATCGGGGATGTGCACATAGCCGACTTGCTCATGCGTGCGCTCGTGCACGCGGGCGCGATTCGCGACGACCCACTCACGGTAGCGCGCTGCGTATTCGCTCCCTAGGGGCTTCACCGTCACCCGACGGGGCTCGTCGTCTGCCGCCTGCCCCTTCACCGTGATCTCGGTCTCCTGCCCGGCCCGATTGACGAGGGCCGCCGCGGGCGCCCGGTCATAGTCGACCGGCTGCCCGCCGACCGCGACCAACAGGTCGCCCGCGCGCACGCCAACGCCCGGTCTGTTGAGCGGCGAGTCCGAGGTCTCGTCCCAGGCGTCGCCCTGCACGACGGCCTCGATCCGGTATCCGCCGGCGTCATCGTCGTGGCGCAGTTCCGCGCCCAGGAAGCCCTGTGGGTAGTTGGGCCCCGCCGGGTAGTCGCCGCCCATCTCGTACGCGTGTGAGGTGCCCAACTCTCCCTGCATCTCCCACATCAGGTCCGAGAACTCGGATCGGCACCCGACGCGGTCGAGCAACGGCAGATAGCGCTCGTAGACGCGATCCCAGTCGACTGCCGACATGTCCTCGGTCCAGAAGTACTCCCGTTGCAGACGCCACGCTTCGCGGTACATCTGGCGCCACTCGGCGCGGGGGTCCACCGAGGCCCGAATGCGGCCCAGGTCGATCCAGCCGCTCTTGCGACTCGGCCCTTCCTTGCCCGCTGCCTCGTCGGGCTTCTCGCCGGCCTTCAGGACGCGCAGCTTCGGCCCGGCTCGGTACACGAGCGTCTTCGTGTCGCGTGACAGGGCGAACCCGTCGATGCCCGACGCGATGGTGTCCTTCTTCTGCTCCTTGAAGTCGTAGACGTGCAGCGTGCCGCTGGGGCTGCTGTCGTCACGCCCCGGCGACGGGAGGGAGCCGCGTACGGGATGGCTGACGAACAGGGCCTTGTTCTCAACGCCAGCGATCGCGCCGTATCGACCTTCCGGGTACGGGAACGCGACGACACGACGTTGGATGCCGTCCAGGTCGATCCTGATTGGCTCGGGCTTCGTGTCCGTCTTGTCGCGCTTGTCCTCGGCAGCGTCCGTCTCTGCCCCTTCGACGTCGGCGGTTTCCGCGTCGCCGTCCGTCTTCTCGTCCTTGTCCTTCTCCTTGTCGGCGCCGTCGTCGTGCAAGGGCCGTGGACGCGGCAGAAACGGATGCGGCGCGTCCTCCTGGAGCGTCACGAGGAACGGTCGCGCGGCCTCCGGGAACCCAAGACCGAACTGCACGGCGTCATACACGGGGTTGAACTGGCGACTGGACACGAAGTAGATGTACTTGCCGGAGGGATCCCACGCCGGGCCGGCGTCGTGGAATTCGCGGTGCGTGACCTCGTGGGTGTCGCCGGTGTCGATCTCGGCGATCTTGATGCACGCCGTCCGTTCGCTCCCTGCGAATCCGTACGCCGCCCACTTGCCGTCCGGGGACCAGCTCATCCCTCGGATGCCGCCGTATACGCTGCTGTCCAGTAGGCGTGACTCTCGGCTGGCGAGATCGATGACATGCAGTTCGTAGCGATGGTTCGCGAGGAGGATCTTGTCGTCGGTGGCGGACACCTCGATGCTCACGGGCCTGCCGATGTCGAGGCCCTCCAGACGGCGAGGGTCAGAAGACCCGTCGACGGTGCGCACTTCGAGGGCCTCTTCGCCGCCTTCGTCCGTGACGCTGACCAGCCGGACGCCGTCGTTCAGCCATTCGGTGAGTCGGTAACGGACGCCGTCCGGCTCGCCGTGCTGGAGTGCGGCGCCCTCCCAATTCGCAATGGTGAAGGGCTTGCCGCGCACCGTCGCAGCGAGGGCGTGGCCGTCTGGGTGAGGGGCGCATCCGTGTAGGAACTTCTCCGCCGACGGGAAAGTCCGGCGACGCTGCGTGAAGGGGCTGCGATAGTCCACGTCGACCCGCCACCCCGAGTCGGACGCGACATCGTGCACGTACAGGTCCGCGCCGGCGTGGTACACGATCCGCGAGCCGTCCGTAGATGCGCCGCGGACGTAGTACTCGTCCTGGTCGGTGTGGCGCCGCAGATCATCGCCGTCGTGCAGACATGAGTAGAGATTGCCGATGCCCTCGTGGTCGCACACGAAGTAGATGCGGTCGCCGATCCACATGGGCGTGGCGTACGCGCCGTCCGCCGGGGCAAGGGCGACGAATTCGCCGTCGCCGTGGGCGTCGATCCATAGGCGCCCGGCTGTTCCGCCACGATAGCGCTTCCATCGCGCGGGGTCGCGCCTGCCGTGCCTCGCCAGGACTAGCCGGCCGCCCGGCCCATGGCTGATGCAGTCGGCCGGGCCGTACGGGAGGCGTTGCGGAATGCCGCCATCGGCGGGCTGCGTCCACAGGTGGTAGACGTGGGCGTACGGCTGTTCGGCGTTGCTCGCGTAGTAGATGCCGGACGCGTCCGGCGTCCAGCCCACGACGATCGCGTTGGCTGCCTGATACGTCAGGCGCGAAAGTTCGCCGCCCCGCGCGTCCATCAGATGCAGTTCGGCGGGGCCCTCGTCGGAGGCCACCAGGGCGAGCCGCGAGCCGTCGGGAGAGAAGCACGGCGCGCGCGTCGCGCCGACGGCGGATGTCAACCGACGCGCGATGCCGCCGTCAGGGGAGACGGTCCAAAGGTCGTCTTCGCTGGCGAAGACAAGGGCGTCGTCGTGGATCGTGGGACTGCGGTAGTACCCGGGCATAGTTCCCTCCGGCTCACTGTGACGGCGACGGCATCACGACACGTGAGCGGAGTCAGTCGTCCAGGTACTCGGGTTCCTTGTAGAGGAACTCCTCCTTCGCGAGTATCTCCGGCCCGACGACATCTGCCTTCCAGTCGTCGGGCTCCACCTCCTCGATGGCTACGGTGAGCCACTTGGAAGGTATGTCCATCGCCTCACCGAAGGCTTCGATTATCTTCGACGTTAGCAGGCGCTTCTGCTCCTCGGTTCGGCCGGGATACATGCGTACGTTGACGTGCGGCATCGGGTCGGACTCCTGCTCTGTAGCCGGCCCGATTCTAGCACGCGCGGGGTCCTCTCACCATGGCTAGCGCAGACGTAGGGCGCCCCAGGTGGTGGAGAGCTTCCCGGCCGGGTCGACGGCCAACATCTCGACGCCGCCTTCCATGAACTGGCCGATTTCGTCGGGGGACAGCGCTCGGCTCCACAGCCGCGCCTCGTCGATGGAGCCGTCGAAGATGTAATTCGCGCGATCGCAGTCCTGGCCCAGCCGCCACGGGTCCTCGTTAGCGTTGAGGTCTCCCGGTACGGCGCCGGCGCCGACTTCCTCGCCGTCCAGGTAGATCTTCCCCTCGCCGCCGTCACTGGTGACGGCGATATTCACCCACACCTCGGTCTCTGGCAGCGGGGCAGTGATGTCGGCTCGGCCGGCGGCCGTCTCGAACCGCAGCTTGAGGATGCCGCCCTCGCTGAACAGTCCGTACTGCGTACGGCCGCCGCAGCCGCCGTGCACCGACTTCCCGGCGATTTGCTTCGTTCCGTCCCACACGTTGGCGTTGACCCAGGCCGTGAACGTCATCTCGTTGACGTTGAGCGCCTCGGTGCTCTCGACTGTGACGAACGTGCCACTCGCCTCACCCGCAAAGACCAAGGCGTTCCCGAACTTGCCGGGGCCCCAGGCTGGGGCGTCGATGACGCCGTCGTGGCCCAGGCCGCTGAGGTCGGCGGCGACGTCACCCTCACCCTCGTCCAGCGGGAGATACAGTACGAGTCCATCGAAGAAGTCCGCCGAGGCGGTGACAGCGACCGTCAGGCAAGCGACCGACACAAGCAAGCGTAGTCTGCGCATGGAGGTCCTCCTTGGTAGCGCGGGCGTGTGTCGGCGTACCCGACACGCTGACCCCGTTGCAGGGCGCCATCAGCATAACGATAGGCGCACGCGGGCGCAACGCGTGCGGCCATGTGGTCGGTGGCGCCGGCGTCAGCGGCATCCGCTGCGGGCATCGAGCTGCGAGGGTGCGGCCTCAAGCGACCGGCCGCCGGCGCCGAGGGTCGCGGCGAGCGCTGTGCACGCCTTCGTGCCGGCCCACGCGCGCTGTTGACCTCTTCGCGCACGCGCCCTACCATAGGTTATTGTGGTGGTATGTTGCCCGGTTCCTCCCTCGGCCGCGGAGCGCTGATGCGAAGCATGACCGGGTTCGGCCGGAGCGAGACAAGCTCGGATATCGGCTCGCTCACGACGGAGATCCGGTCGGTGAACCATCGCTACTGCCAGGTCTCCGCAAGCCTCCCTAGCGAATTCGCCCAATTCGAACCCACGTTGTCGACGGAGATAAAGGGCCGGGGAGCCCGAGGCCAGATTCATGTGCATGGATCGTTCCAGCGGAGCGAAGGGGCCGGCCGACCCGTCACGCGGGTGAACCACGCGCTGGCGCGGGAGGTGGAGCGTAGCGCGCGCGCATTGGCCGCGCGTCATGGGGTCGCCGGGGCAGTCGGCGTGGAGTCGCTACTGCTGTACCCCGGCGTGCTTACCGTGGAGGCCCCCGACGTGGACGAAGGCGAACGGGGCGATCTCCTGCGGGAGGGCGTTGCGACGGCTTGGGCGGCCCTCGACGAGATGCGGTTACGTGAAGGCGAGTCGCTTCGAGCCGAACTGAACGAGAGACTGACGGAAATCAGGCGGCTCCGCGAGGCCATCGCGCCGTACACGGCTGATATAACGGCGCGCCAGGTGGAACGCCTGAGCCGACGCATCGACGAGCTGCTGGCCGGTCACAACTACGAGCCGGACGAAAGCCGCGTGGTCGTGGAAGCGGGGTTGATCGCGGAGCGCGCCGACGTGGCAGAGGAGCTGGCTCGTCTTGGGAGCCATTGCGACCAATTCGAGGCGTTCCTCGACGAGGAGGGCCAGGTCGGTCGGAAGATGGACTTCCTCCTACAGGAGCTCAACCGCGAGGCGAACACGATCGCGTCGAAGGCGGCGGACGGGCAGGTCATGTCGCTGTGCGTAGATCTCAAGACCGAAATCGAGCGCCTGCGCGAGCAGGTGCAGAACGTCGAGTGAGTGGCGGCAAGACGGAGACGCCTGCGGCCGACGCCGTATGGGCCCTCGAAGCGAGGCCCGTGCTGCTGGTGGTTTCAGGGCCATCCGGCGCGGGCAAGACGGAGGCGGTGCGCGAGCTGTGCGCTCGCCGGACGATCCGGCGGTCGGTGTCGGCGACGACGAGGCGGCCGCGCGCGGGGGAGCAGGATGGCGTCGACTACCACTTCCTCGAAAGCGACGAATTCATGCGCCGAGTCGATGCCGGCGAGTTCGCGGAGTGGGCGAACTATCGGTCGCACTGCTACGGCACGTTGCGCTCGACCGTGGACCGTGCCGGGGAGCAGGGGGGAGACATCGTATTGGAGATCGACGTGCAGGGCGGCGCCCAGGTCCGCGCGCGGTACCCGGAAGCCCTTCTTGTCTTCATACTGCCGCCGGACATGCCAACGTTGCGCCGACGACTGGAGTTCCGGGACACCGAGACGGCCGACGTCCGGGAGCGGCGACTACAGGCAGCAGCCTCTGAGATCCAGCGCGGGAGCATGTACGACTACGCGATCGTGAACCACGAAGGGAAGCTCTCGGATACGGTCGACATGATCGAAGCGGTCATCGAAGCAGATCGACGGCGTCTGAGCACACGCCGCGCCATATCGCTGTCCGGCCACCACGCCGGGTACATCCCTAGCGACACCCAGGAGCATACAGGATGAGCGACACCGACCAGGCACTACCGGTCGTCGAGCCGACCCCCGTGAAGAAACCTCGCACGCGTCCGGGCCGGTTCGAACCGGAAATCTACGTGGAAGATGTCATCGCCGAGATCCCCAACAAGTACCTGGCCGTCAACGTCGCGGCACAGCGCGCGCGTGTGCTGAATGAGCGCGACTTGCCCGTCGGGGATGCCGCCAAGCAGGCCAAGAAACCCACGACACAGGCCCTGCTGGAGCTCATCGAAGGGCGCCTCAGTTACGAGGTGATCCTGCCCCGGCCTGCGCTGTCGGACGCCGATGTGCCGTTCGACGACGAGACCGACGAGGACGTCGCCGCGCTGTTCGACGAATACGCCGACGACGACGCGGGCGGACTCGACGATCTGGCCACGGACTTCGAGGATGGCGGCTAAGCGAGGCGCGTTGACAGTTTGTCGCCGGCCGCGCTAGAATCCCTCTGGCGTGGCGGCTCTGCGTGATCGGCGAAGATTCCCAACGGAGACCCGGATACAGTGCGTAATCTGCGGCGCCGGCGGCGCCTGACGAAGGAACAGATCGAGGAGCTGGAGCGACAGATCGACTACAAGAACCTGTCGTTCATACGCCAATACATCACGGATACGGGCAAGATCCGTCCGCGCCGGACGACCTATCTGTCGGCCAAGGGCCAGCGTAAGCTGGATGTCGCCATCAAGCGCGCGCGGCAGTTGGCGTTGATCCCCTTCTCCGTGCATTAGGCCCGTACTGCCAACCCGAGCGAATCGACATGACCACACGTGAGCTGGACACGGCCCCCGACCGCTCGCTGTCGCGACGTGGCTTCTTGGGCCGCGCGGCCGTCGCGGCGGGTGGCGTCGCAGTCACCGTTGCCGTCGGGGGATGCGCTGGCGGCTCCGCAAGCGTGGGCGCCGGTGGGACGGCCTCCGCTCCGTCGGACGGCCCACGGTACAGCGTGGCGCTGGCGGACGCGCCGGAGCTGAGCAAGGTGGGCGGCGTCCTCCGCGTGAAGCACAACGTGGCCGTGGCGGATGCGGCTGAACCGGACCAGGTAGGCGGCGTCCTCGGCGAGGAACACAGCGTGGCCGTGGCGGATGCGGCGGAGGGCGGCGCCCTCGGCGAGGAGCAGGAGAAGGAGCACTTCGACTTCGACTTCTACATTGTGCGGCAGTCGGAAGACGCCGTGATCGCGCTGAACAACGTGTGTTCGCACAAGAACTGTGCGACGAAGTACGATGCCGCCACCAACGACTTCGCGTGTCCCTGCCACAAGTCTCGGTTCGACCTCGAAGGCGCGCCGCACGGCGGCCCGGCGAAGGAGCCGCTCAAGCGGTATCCGGCCACACTCGCCGATGGCGTAGTGACGGTCGCGCTCCAGATCTAGGCCCACAGCGGCCTCAGGGAAGGGATCGGCGTCATGCTCAACGTGCTCTCGTTCCTGCGAGGCGGCAACCGCCTGAACATCGAACATACCTACAAGGTCCTCGACGCCGCGCTCTCCGAGGTGCGCGGGGGCGAGCCGACCGACGACGCTCCCGCCGAACTGTCCGACGACGCTCCCGCCGAACTGTCCGAGGACGTTACCGAGGCCCTCGCCGCCGCAGACACCGTTCTGGCGTTCAAGGGGGAGAAGGCGTGGGACGGCATGTTCCGCGAGATGCACGAGTATCTCGCCAAGATACACATGGAACTGCGCCACTACGACATCGCCGACGAACAGGCGCAGCTGGTACAGGAATATGATCGCCACGAGGGTGAGTATCTCATCAAGCAGGTGGCCGCCCACAAGGCCGGCGAGCGCCTAGAAGACTTCGACCCGTCCTCTGTCGACGAAGCCGACGACTAGACCTGCCACGGGCCCGTTCAAATGGCCCACCGGCCGCCTGACATCACTACCGTCACGTTCGATGCGGACGAGACCCTCTGGGCGTTTGGCGCGGCGCAGCGTCGGGCGTTCGAGTGCGTGCTCACCGAAATGCGCGCCGTCCTGCCGGCCGCTCTGGACATCGACCTCGACGGCCTGATGCGCATGCAGGCGGCGTTCATCGCGGCGGGTGATGCCACGGCGTCGTGGGAGGACCGACGGCTGGACGCGTTCCGCAGAACGTCGTCCCGCCTGGACACCGACGACGACGACCTGGCCCGTCGGTTCACGGAGACCTACCTGCGCGTTCGGTACGACTCCATCGAACTGTTCGACGACGTCGGGCCCGCGCTTAGCGCCCTGGGGCGGATGTACACGTTGGGCCTCATCAGCAACGGGAACACGCGTGCGAGCCGGTGCGGGCTTCCCGGCGTTTTCGACTTCGAGCTGTACGCCGAGGACCACGGCGGCGCATGCAAGCCGGATCGCCGCATGTTCGACGCAGCGGCCGGCGCGGCCGGCTGCGCGCTCCACGAGCTGGCGCACGTTGGCGATTCGCTGGCGACCGATGTGCGGGGCGCTCTGGCGGTCGGTGCGGCCGCGGTGTGGTTAAATCGAGACGGTCGCCCAAACGAGACGGACACGATCCCCACGCGGGAGATAGCGGGCCTCGACGAGGCGCCCGCCGCCCTTCACGAGCTCGCGCTGGCGAGGAGCGGCTCCCGCCCGTAGAATGTCACCGGGCCCGTGCGCGGCGCCAACCTACACACGCTCTGTGAGACCTGCCTGATGCAATTCGCACGTCCCGGCGGCGCCCTGCTGCTGCTCCTGCTCCCTCTGCTCGTGCTACTGCACGCGCGCGGCGGGCGGCGGCAGGGCCGCGTCGTGCCGAGCGTCGCACTGTGGGACGATGTCCCTACCGATGCGCGGGGGAATCCCAGGCGGCCGCGCGTGCCTATCAGCTGGGAGTTCGTGCTTCAGGCCGCCGTGGTGGTCACCGGGGCCGTGGCTCTCATGGGGCCGACCCCATCGGGTCACACCCCCGTCTCGCGGCGCGTCGTGCTGGTCGTCGACACGTCGGTCAGCATGGCGGCCACCGACGTGCGCCCGGCGCGGCTGGCCGCGGCGAAGGCGACCGCGCTGGAGATCCTCGCGGAGCGTCCCCGAGGCGCGCGAGCGGCCCTGATACTCGCCGGCCCGCGGCCCGACGTTGTCGTGCCGTTCACCACCGACCTCGGAGCCATTCGCGCCGCCATCGCCGACGCTGCCGCCACCGATGCCGCGGCCGACGTACCGTCGGCGGTCACGCTCGCCCATTCTCTCCTGGGCGGAGCGCGGGCGGATATCCACGTATTCACGCACTTCTTCATCCACGACGACGCGAGCGGCTCTGGCCCTTCGCCAACGTGGCACATCTTCGCATCGGGCCGCGACAATGTTGCCGTCGGCGACCTGCGCGTCGGCGCCGACAGCTCGAGTGGGTCGCCCGACGGCTACGTGGCGCGGCTGCGCGTCACGAATTACGGTCGGGGCCCGGCGCGCGTGTCGACGGTGCTCACGCCGTCGCAGGGCCAGCCGGTCGCGCAAGCCGCGTCGGTCGAGGCCGGGGCGACGGTAGAGGTCGAATTCGTCGGCAGCGCCCGGCGCGACGAGGATGTCGCGTTCAGGGCGCAGGCGCAGCATGAGGACGGCCTCGATCGCGACAACCACGCCTATGCGGTCCTGCCGGCCGCGCGGCCGCTCGATGTCGTCGTTGTCGGTCGCGACGCGCGGGCCCTCGCCGCGGTCATCGCCCTCGATGCGTCCGCCTCCGTCACGGTGTCGTCGCCGGACGTCTACCTGCCGCGGGACGACACCAGGCTGACGGTGTTCCATGGATGGGAGCCTCCGACGTTGCCGACGGGCGACGTGGTGCTGCTCGGCCCGCCGGCCGGAGCTCCTCACGCGCCCGACAGAGCGGCGCAGGGGGCGCGCTTTATCGACCCGGGCCAGACGCACGACACGCTGCGCCTCGTCAATCTCGCGGGCATCACGCCGCGGCTCGTGGGCATCTACGACGACGATTCGACGGGCGCGCATCTGATGTTGACCGAAGCCGGTCCCGCCGCGCTGGCGTGGGACGAGGACGATCGGCGAGTCCTCGCCATCGGGTTTGACCCGTTCGACGTGAGCGCGTCCGACATGTCGCTGCGCCCCGCGATGGTGGTGCTCATGTCCAACGTCCTGGACTGGGCGCGCGCGGGGCGGCGCCCGATACCCCACGCCATCGATGCCGGCCGGGTGGTGTCGCTTCCTGACCGGGCCGCGGGTTACGCGCTGGAGCCGGTCGGGGAACACGACAGCGCTACCCTCTCCGTCTCGCGGGCGGGCATCTACACGCTCAGCGGGCCGTCGGGGACGCGTGAGCTCTTCGCGGCAAACGTGGCGCCGGGGCAATCGGACCTTTGGGCCCAGGCGTCGGGGCCGCCGGCGACGACACCGGGCGGCGCCGAGGAACCGGGTCTCGGGCTCTGGCGGTGGTTCGCGTTGGCGGCCCTGCTGTTCCTGTGCGCCGAGTGGGCGCTATCCCCCCGTCGGCCAACTCCGATCTAGAACGTGACCCCCGCGACGACGCCGGGCCAGACTCGGACCCAGTTTCTGCCGCGCTTGGTCTCGTAGACGGCGTCTCCCGACAGGTCCAGGTGCGATCCGTCGTTCAGACGCGACACGAGGACGTTCCCCGTCACGCCCGCGAACAGCGACATCTGGTCCGCCAGCCGAAGGCCGAAGGTCAGCCGCAGCTTGCTGAGCAGGTGCAACTCGTCGGTCCACGCCTCGTCCTCGTTGATCTTGTAGTGCATCGCGTCGAGGTGGATTCCGTAGCGCCCTACAGGGATTCGCCCGCCGAATCCAGCCGCCATCCCCCAACGTCGGGGAGTACTCTCCCACTGCCCGGCCACGGCCAGAATGGAGTAGAAGCGCTCCGTGCCCGTGCGGAGCCCGACCAGCACTGGGAACGTCTCGTCGCCCGATATCTCGAGGTCCCACCGCCCGTTGCCCGAGTAGTTGAGGAGACCCACAGGGACGCCGTCGAAAGTGTCGGCGATGTTGACGATGCCGACCTGCAAGCCGGTCATCGCCCCGCCGACGTTCACGACGCCGAACTGAGCGCCGCGGATGGAGTCGGCGACGTTCACCACGCCGAACTGCCCGCCCGATATACGTTCGCCGATGTTCACGGCCCCCGAGAGCTGCGCGCCGCGCAACAGGCCCGCGGCCACATTCACCGCGCCGGCGATCTGTGCGCCCTGACTCGTGTCGCCGCTGAGGATGTTCACCGCGCCCGCGGCCTGGACACCGTGCAGGCCCATGACGGGCTCGTCGTGGTTTACGTCGGCGAGGAAACGGCCCAGCCGTTCGCCGCCATCCAGCAGGTTCAGCGCGCCGGCCGCCTGGAAACCCCTCAGTCCGCCGCCCGTCGCGTTGACGGCGCCGGCTGCCTGGAACCCGGTCACGCGTCCGCCGACGAGGTTGGCCGCCCCGGCGACTTGGCCCCCGTGCATGCCGTCGCGCACACGGTTCAGCACGTACCCGACCTCGGCGCCTCGGACGCTGCGGACGTAGCCGGCGAAGAGGTTCAGCGAGAACGTCGTGGACACGTCGCCGTCGACGGGAATCGGCATGCTGATTCCGGGTAGGACCGACACGAGGAACGGGACATGCTCCGGCTGTGGTCGCATCGTCGGCGCGGTCGCGGCTGGGGCGGGGACAGCCGGGCGAGGGGCCGCCACCAGCGCGGTGTCGACGTCCTCGCTGCTGAGTAGGGAGATGTACCTGCCGTTGTACAGCACGCGGGGCGTGACCTGCTGCTGCGGCCTCTGGTCGGGCGGGATAGACGCGTACCAGTCGTCGATGCCGCGCATTACGTAGTCCAGCAAGCCAAGGACCGTGACGTTGCCATCCGGGGCGGCGGCAGCGGGGCCTTCTCCCGCGTCGTCGCGCAGCCCGGTGAGGAGGAAGTGCGTAAAGAGACCGTGGCCCAACTCCGGCACTTCGGGGGCGTACTGTCCCTCGTCGCAGGCGGTGAAGACGATGTCGGTCTCGCTGCCTTGCGTTGCGAGGGAGGAGACGAAGGCCTGCTTCGGGGCGACCCGGCAGGCGTCGACCATGACGAACCGACGCTTCGCCTTCGCCGTCGCCAATATGTCGAAGAGGGCGCCGACGCCCAGGGAACTCGCCGCGAGCGGCTCCGTGGCGTCCATCGGGACGAAGTAACCCTCTCCATCGACGTCCTCGCCGTGGCCGCTGAGGTAGACGGTGAGCATGTCGAGGTCGGCCATCCTCGCGTGCCATTCGAGCTGGTCGATGATGTTCTGACGCGTCGGCTGCAGCAGGCTGTCGGGCGTCATCAGGGTGACCATGAAGCCTGCGTCCTGCAGGACCTCCTTCATGGCTTTGGCGTCGTCGCCGGCGTAGCGCAGGGCGCCGAACGGCGGCTGGTAGTCGTCGACGCCGATAACGATCGCGGAGCGGCGAACGCCCGCGGCGCGCAGCAGGCCGACGTCGACCTCTACGCCACCCAGGGCCACGACGCGATGGCGCGTCGTCTCGAACGGCAGCTCGTCGTCGGCGTACAGCCGGATGGCCTCCGCTGCGGCCATCGACGTGGGTCGCCACGGGGTAGATTCGTCGTACCGGGCCGCCGGCCCCTCAAGAACGGGCGACCATGGCAGGCGCCACTCCTCGTGGTCCGACCGCGCGGCCTGGGCAAGCTGGCGATACGTCATGCCGGCCATGCGCCCCGCATGTCGGTAGATGGAATACGTCAACGCGCTGACCGGCAGTTGTCTCCCGGCGACGGGGATTCGGAGTTCGTGCACCACCTCGTTGTGCGGCGCGGCGGCCATGAGTAGGGCGAAGTCGGTCGCGTCGTCCAGGATGTCCTGCGGGCGGCTCGCCCCGCGTCGGCGGGCGGTGGGGTCTCCCGAGGCGCCCTTCGACGGGCCGAGGCGCGGCGCCTTTAGGATGTCGCCGGAGTAGCACGTGTCGATGACGCAGGCGACGTCGCGCGTGCCGATGGCGCCGATGAGCGCGCCCAGTTCGTCGTCGAGCAGGTACGTTTCCGGGCGCGACAGGTCCGCGTCCGCGGGGAGTAGCGCCTCGTCGTCGAGGTCTGGGTATCTGCCGCGCGCCTCGTCGCCTGGGTCGTCCCCGAACCTGTCGATGATGCGCGTGCCGTGCCCGCTGAAGTAGAAGAGGAACGTGTCCGACGGGCCGATGCGCTCTGCCAGCCCTTCCAGCGATGCGACCATCTCGGTCTTCGTCGGGTTCTCGAGCACGATCACCGACCCGGCCTCGTAGCGCTCGTCGGCGAGCAGCGTCCGCATGAGGATGAGGTCGTTGCGCGGGGCTTCGAGCGCCAGCGCCTCGCTTTGGTAGTCCCACACTCCGGCCAGCACGGCGTACTGCGCGCCGTCGCTCGTCACGGCGAGGCCTAGCGTCCACAGGCAAGCGACTGCCGCAGCGAACGCGCGGCGTGCGTTGGGAGTAGTCACGGCGTGTCTCCTTGCGACGCGCGGCCGTCGGCGACCAGCGCGGCGAGTGTCCGTCGAACGGTGGCCAGGCGCGTTCTCGTTGCGTCTCGCAGTTCGTCCGACAGGTCTGGGTGCGCAATCTGGTGTTCGTAGAGCTCCGTCAGCTTCCAGTGCATGGCCAGGTCATCCGGGTGCGCATCCACGAACTCCTCCAGGGCAACTACGGACGCAGCCAACCGGCCGGCGTCCGTGGGATCGGGAACGACGACGAACTCCAACATCGCCCGGGCGCCCAGCGGAGGAGACGCCGCGTCGGCCGAGGCGCCGGACTTGGGCGGGCCCCACCCTACGGATAGCCCGTCGGGGGCGGCCGATAGGACGACCGCGAGCGCGACGACGGCGGCCGCGGAGGCCACCGGCGCCCAGATCGGTGTCGGCGTGAGAAGCCACGCGAACGCCTTGCCCGCCTGTCGCGCGGCGTCGACGGGCAGCCGCGGGGCTGGCACGCTCACATCGCCGGCCCTGACGGCGTCGCCAAAGCCGCGGAGCGCTTCCTCGGCCGTTAGCAGACGGGCGTACTGCTCGTCACACCGAGTACACCGCGCGAGATGATGGCCGATCCGGGCGTCACGTCGAGAGCGCAACGACCCGTCCACGAATTGCGGCAGACGCCGCCGAACCTGCGCACACTTCATGTTTGCCTCTCCCCGCCGATGTCGTCAGTGGCGCTAGTGCTGCGCGCGGCTAATGGCGGAAGTCGTGTCCGAGCTTGGCCGCCAGTCGCGAGCGCGCGTGGTGCAACCGGCTCTTCACGGTGCCCGGGCGTATGCCGAGGCGCTTCGCGATGTCGTCAACCGGCGTGTCGTCCACGTAGAACAGCCACACGACCTGCCTGTGCATCTCCGACAGATCGGAGACAGCGTCCCACACCGCATTCGCCGATTCGTGGCGCATGATCGCTTCGTCGGCCTCGACCGCGTAGGCCGGCGCGTCCGCGCCACTGCCCTCGTCGGCGCCCATGTCGCCCACGACGACGCGCGCCGCCACGCCCGCGCGGCGCGACCAGTTGCGCACGATGTTCCGCGCGATCTGGTGGAGCCAGCCGCGGAACGCCTGCGCGTCGCCTGCGGGGGCCACCTCGGCTCGTCGATGGGCGGCCAGCAACACCTCACTGGCGATGTCCATACGGTCCTCGCGCTGACTGTGCCGGTAGTACACCCGACACAAGCGGCCGACGGCCTCGTCCACGAAGTCACGATGTTCGGTCAGGTCGTGTGTCATTGATGGCCTCGTGACCAGTGAGTGTCCTCGGGCCGCGCCGGGTTCACGCCTACGTTACGACATCGGCTGGGCGCTCGGATATGGCGTGTTCTCGACGGCGCTTCCCAATCTGGCATCTTCCGCCGCAGAGGGGAACCGTGCAGCGGCCGGGGCGCCTCGCAGAGGGCCCCGCCGACGCGATGTGCCGGCGCCATTTGGGGGCGGCCTGCGGGCATGCTCCGTTGTGTCGGCGCCGGGCGGGCAGTATCGTGCGGGCCAACTCCGACGACCGAGAGGATGGCGGCATGGCTGAACTCACGATGCGGGTCAAGGCATGGTACGGCGACGAGATCATCTCCCTGGCCATACCCGACAGCTGGAATGTCGAGACATCGCGGCTGCCCCACACGACATCGATGACGTCCTCGGCAATGGCTGCCGCGATCGACGACCCCTTCGGCTCGGCGTCCCTCACCACTCTCGCCGCGGACGCCGGTAGCGCCGCGATCATCGTCGAAGATATGACACGCCCCACGCCGACGGACAAGATCGTGCCTCTGCTTCTCGATAGGCTTCACGCCTCCGGGCTGGACGAGGACAGTATCCGCTTTGTCCTGGCGCTCGGATGCCACCGTCAGATGCCGCGCGAGGAGATGGCGAAGAAGCTCGGGCGCGACATCGTCGGGCGCTACGAGGTGCTGAACCACGACCTCGACGGCCGGTTCGAATACTGCGGACGCTCCACGCGGGGCACGCCCATCTACATTCCCGAAGCGGTGATGGGAGCCGACCTCAAGCTCATCATCGGGACGACGTACCCCCGCTCGGGGACGGGCTTCGGGGGCGGGGCGAAGTGCCTCGTGCCAGGCGTGGCGGGGCAGGCGACCATCGAGACGTACCACAAGCTGCCCGGCGGCGAGACGCTCAGCACGGACAGCGAGATGCGCCAGGACATCGAGGAGATCGCCCGACGGGTGGGCATCGACTTCATCGTCAACGCCGTCCTGAACGGGGATCGGGAGATCGTCGGGCTGTTCTGCGGCGACATCGTCGAGGCGCATCGCGCCGCCGCGGACCACGTGAAGCAGGTGAGCCTGTTCCCCACCGTGCCCGAGGCCGATGTCGTCGTCAGCAACGCCTACCCGTTCGACACCAACATGCGCTACACGTGGCGCGGCACGTGGCCGTTCGCACACCATCGCGACGCGCTGAAGATTCTAGTCGACTTCGCGACGGAGGGCGCGGGATACCACCAACTGTTCAAGGCGGGCGGACGCCCGTTCGCGACGCGATCCGACGGCGAGCCGTCATGGCGCCTCTACTCGCCGATCATCGGCCCGAAGGAGGCGTACGAGGTCCACCCGAACTGCGAGCTGTATACGGAATGGGAGAAGCTGGTGGAACTTGTCGAGGGCCGCGCGGGGCCATCGCCGACCGTGGCGTTCTATCCGCACGCGGGCGTGGCGTGGGCCACCTAGGGCGACGGCCCCGGCGGGCGGACGGCCCCACAGCGGATGGACGGCGTCGGGACGATGCGATACGCTCTGTGCCAGCTGACCCGGGAGAACTCGCCCTCGCAGGCCGGAACGACAGCCCGTTCAGCGGATGTCTGGCCGAAGGGTGACGGCTCACCGGGTGCGGCGCGATGCACGTGGGCGATGTCGGCTACAAGACGGGCGCCGCCGCCCTGGAGCTTATCGGGGTCGGCGCGCTTCGGAGACTGGCCGCGCAGCGGCGTTCCCAGTACGACGCGCTGAGCGCGGCCCGACACGACGGGTCGATTCACGTGTTGGCGTCTGCTGGCCCCGGCCGATCCGGCCGGAGGGGACGACCGACGCAGCATCGAAGGAGGAAGAGGGATGAGGACTGCAGTGTGCTTGGCCGTGAGTGCGGCCTTGGCGTTGGCCTTCGTTTCCGGCGCGCACGCCCGAGGCGGGTGGGCCGATCCGGGCTGGGATGTCGCCATCGACTTCGACGACTATCCGAACCCACCGAGCACCGACGACGCAGCGGCGTTGGACGGGAACTGGACGCACGACAACGGGTCGGACCAGTGGGACGGCAGCGCCCCGGGCGCGGGGAATCCGGGCGGCGTAGCCATCGACACGGTGGCTGGCGCGGGCGACGGCGGCGGCGATGCCGTAGTCCTCTCCTTGGAGGACACGGGCGATCCGCGCAACGACGGATTCGCGGACCCCGGCAGCAACCGCAAGCTCTACTTCGGCCAGGATCTGGGGCCGGCCGGGGCTAGCATGTTCGATGCGGGCATCACCCTTGTCACACGCCTGCGGGTCAACCCGAGCCCGACGGACGCTCCAGCCGACGGTCACGATCTGCACGACGGTGGCAAAGGGCACGTAGGGGTCGTAAACACCTTCGGCGCGGTGGCGAACGTATCGATCGCCATCGACACCGGAGTCTTGAACGTCGTTGGTGACAACGTGATCGAGGGTGTCGTAGAGACCGAATTCCAGTCTGTGTGGCTGACGGCCGTGGCCGTTGCGGACGGCCTTCAGGTGGACGTGTACCTGAACGGCTCCACGGATTCCGCGTTCTCCGGCGTCGTGACGCCCGGCGACGGCAGCGATGTCGCCGCGGACAGCTACGTTGCGGTAGGCATGGGATCGACGGGGCGCGATGGCGCCGTCCAGATCGACTATGTCGCCGTGAAGTTCGCTCCGGCCGCCCCGCAGCCGCCTGCTGCCGTCGATCCCGCAGGCAAGGCCACCACTACCTGGGGGGCCCTTCGGGCAGCGCGCTAGACGCACACGAAGCATGGCGGCACGCCCCGCCGCCCATGGGTGGGGCGTCGCCGTGCGCATTGCCCTACATCTGGCGGCCGGCGCCCTCAGCCTCGGGCGGCCGCGTCATCCACCGTCGAAGCCTCGACCTGTGCGCGCGCGGCCTGTTCTGCGGCGGCCAGGTAGGCGCTCGGGTCATGGTGGATCGCGCCGTCCGGCAGCCAGTCCCAGAACGGCCCCAGGTCCTCGCGCATGCGTTCCAGGAAGAAAGGCGGCAGGTCGGTCGTCTCGCCTTCGAAGTACGCCCGGAATTCCCGATCCTCGACGAGCAGGCGACGCACCTCCGTGTAGTACTTGATGCGCCCGAAACCTTCGGAAGACGTGGCCCGGATGAAGTTCATCGCCTTGGGGATCGCCCCCGGCGTGGCGAGGAAGCGCTTGGCGATGGCGGGCCACGAGTAGGCGAACCTGGACACGTCGATGACGTGGTCGTAGAAGTCCGGCCAGTCGTAATGCTTGGGCTTCACGTTCATGGCGTGATTGTTGTTCAGGAAGTGGAATGGGAACGGCAGGATCCGCTTCTGCCGCTGATACTCCAGGTTTAGCGGCGCGGCTCGTCCGAAGGCAGTAAGGAGCGAGAACGCCGGGAACGCCTCTGGCGCCAGCGCCAGGAACCGCTTGGTTAGCTCGAACGGCTCCGGGCCCTCGTCTGCGTCCGTGCCGAAGACGATGTTCGTCTGGATGTACGGGATGTACTCGGCAACCAGCTTCACGTGGTCCGACACGCGGCGCACTTTCTCCATGCCCGTCGCGGCGCCCGTCTTGGACTTGGCGCCCATGTCGTACCAGGACTCGATGCCTGGCAAGATGCCTTTGAAGCCGTTCGCCTTCAGGCGCTTCAGGTGGTCCTCGGACAGCAGGGACAGCGTGCTCTCGGCGACGAAGTCGATGCGGTCGGGCGGCACGGCGGCCTCGATGGCGTCCATGTAGTCGTCGAATCGGACGCCGAAATTCGGATCATGCCACCCCACGCGCGGCCGCTT
>NYZG01000280.1 GCA_002687025.1 Candidatus Poribacteria bacterium | reverse complement strand
TACTCCTTGATCTTGCGGAAGAGCGTCCTACGTCCAATGGCCAACACGCGCGCGGCCTCCGCCTTGTTCCCACCGGTGAGTGCTAGTGTGGAGCGTATCGCTTCGCGCTCGATTTCCCCCCATCGCATGCCAGCGTGCACCGCGATGGCCTCCGCGTGGGGAACATCCTCGTCCGGCGGCCGTCGCGTGTCGGGACGAGCAGGCGAGTCCCCCGACCTCGCCGCGGCCGGCCCGCGCAGCCACTCCGGCATGTCGTCGACGTCGAGCACCTCGGCCTGCGCAACGACTGTCATCGCCTCGATGCTGTTCTTGAGCTCACGCACGTTGCCAGGCCAGGTGTACTGCTCGAGGACGCGCATCGCGCGCGGCGTTATCCCGGTTACCGTGCGGCCGGTGGACTCCGCGCACTCATCGATGAACGTGGCAACTAGCAGAGGAATGTCCTCCACGCGATCCCGTAGCAGGGGCATGCGCACCGTCACAACACGCAGGCGGTGGTAGAGGTCGTTGCGGAACCGACCGGCAGCGACCTCCAGCGCCAGATCGCGGTTCGTCACGGCGACGACCCGTGCATCCACCGGCGTGGGCGTCTCCGACCCGACTCGGTCTACCTCCCGGGTCTCCAGCACCCGGAGGAGCTTGGCCTGGGCGGATGGCGTCAACTCGGCGACCTCGTCCAACACGAGTGTACCTCGGTGTGCCAGCTCGAAGCGTCCCCGCCTGCGACGCGACGCGCCCGTGAAGGAGCCCTCCTCGTGTCCGAACAGCTCGCTGTCGAGGAGTGTTTCCGGCACGGCCGCGCAGTTGACGGGGATGTAGGGTCCGTCGCGCCGGGGGCCGTGGGAATGCAGGGCGCGCGCCGCGACGTCCTTGCCGGCCCCGCTTTCGCCGGTGATGAGAACCGTCGTGCTCGGGGCGGCCGCCAGCCTGACGAGCCTATCGTACACCGCCCGCATGGCCGCCGATTTCCCGGTGAATCCCAGTAGCGTGCTCGGGTGTTCCAGCTGCGCCTGGAGGCTGCGGTTCTCGCGCAGCATGTCGCGCTGGTTGAGCGCCTTCTGCACGGTCTCGCGCAGCTTCGCGGTGTTGACGGGCCGAGTGAGGAAATCGTGCGCGCCATCCCGCATCAGGCGGACGGCGGCGTCGGTGTCGAGGGCGTTCGGCTCGACGGTGAGTATCGTCGCCGCGTTCTCGTTGAGGCGTTCCGCAAGACTGCGGAGCCTGGCCCCGTCGATGTCTCCGCCGCGAAGCGGGGCGATGACGACCGCGACTTCCTCCGACGCGAGGCAGTTCACGGCCTCGGCCTGTCGTTGGACGCGGATGACGTGCACATTGTCACCATCAACGGCTGCCGCGACCGCCTCGCGGACACGCCGTTCAGGTTCCGCCACGAGGATAACGGCGCGTTCCTGTGACGGCGACATCATGCTGTTCTCTCAAGTCCTAGCGCGTCGCGAGACGTGGTGGCTGTGCGTCAGATAGAAGCGCAACGGCAGGTGGATCGCCTTCGAGATGCCGATCCGCCGTGATACCGTCACCGGGCCGGTCGGCCCCGAGGCCGCACCGATCGTAAGCGGGCCGTCTGACAGGGCCGCACCGTTCTGAGAGCGGCCGATCCCCAGGGCCTGCGTCAGCCTGCCGGGCCCGGATGTGAGTTCGCGGCCCCGGCCGCCGCCGCGTCGCGCGCGCATGAGGGGGACGCCGTCGGTCGGCTCGATGGCTCGGATCAGCACGCCACATCCGTCGCCCGCTTTGCCGCACACGGCGGTGAACAGCCAGTGCACACCGTATGACAGGTAGACATAGGCGCGCCCGCCCTCGCCAAACAGCGCCGCGTTGCTCTCGGTGCGGCCCCGATACGCATGGCATGCCGGCTCGGCGCCGAGGTAGGCCTCAGTCTCGACCACACGCCCAGCCACCAATCCACCCCCTGTCTCGTGCTGGATCTCGGCACCCAGCAGATCGCGCGCGACCTCTGTCGGGCATCGTTCGTAGAAGGACCGTGGAAGCACGCTGCTCAAGGCGATGCCAATCCCAATACAGCCGTCCCCAGGCGCCTCCCACGCATGTTAGCGTTGCGCATATACCTGGTCAAGAACCGCGGCGCCGGGAGGCCGACTCGCGCACACCTGTACGACCGGCGCCGCAGTTCGGGCGCCTGGCCGCAACGTCCGTGGGCCAGGCAGCCGGGGCCGCAACGCTGGGCAGCACGGCCGCGGCAGGCGGCCCAAGTCGTCCGGGCCAGTGCATTGCGGTGTGGACGGCGGTGGCCGTCATTCGTCGGTGTTGGCTCCGCGCCACGCGGGATTCTGCCGGAGGAAGAGCGGCGCCATGGGGGAAGGCGCGCTGCGTGACGACACTCCCGCGTCCAAGTCGGCTATCTGCGTGCGGATCTCCTCGAGGGTGCTCTGGAGGGCCACGATCTTCGCCTGCGCGCTCTCGAGTTCAGCTCGCAACGCGTCCAGTTCGGCTTCGCCCTCGGCTCGGGCCCGTCGCGCGTCGCCGAGCTCCAGCCGGTGCCGCTCGGTCATTTCGCCGCGCTGCTGCACGCTCAGCGCGAGAGCCGCGGATAGGCCCAGTATCATGGCCAGGCCGATGCCGCCTACAACGATGAGAGCGCGCGCGCCGATCATGCTGGGGTCCCTCACGCGCCCATCGTGAAGACGACGCCGAGGGCGTCGCCGGGCGTTTCAATCAGCTTGTCGCAGGCGTCCGCCGCGTCATCGATGTGGACTACATCCGTGATGAGCGAGCCCACGTCGAGCCGGCCTTCCTGCATGAATCGTAACGTCAGTTCCAGATTCCGCCGCGTCGGCCATGGCACGAACACACGCGGATAGTCGGCTCCGTGTTCGTAGGCGTCGTCATGGTAGCCTGGCCCTGTGCGCGCGGCGCTGATTACGTCGATATTGCCCGCGCCAGCGGCGAACGGATGCTGGATCGACGCGCCGCCGACGATGACGATCCGTCCCATCCTGTGACCGTCCGGCGTGGTCTTGAGCATGCCGCGCAGCTGCTTGAACGCGTCGGTCGCCTCGCCACCGAAGGCGATGATGGCCCCGTCGAGACCATAGCCCCGGGTGCATTCGGCTACCAAGGGGGCCGGGTCGTCTTCGGCTACGTTGACCGCAGCGGACACGCCACTCCGCCGCGCCACGTCGACGCGCAGCGGGAAGCGGTCCAGGCCGACGACATCACAGCCGGCAACCTGCGCGATCTGACACGCTAGCTGGCCGACCAGCCCCAGGCCCGCGACCGCGATGCTCTCGCCGATGACAAACCGGCCGCGGCGCACGGCGTGGAGGGCGGTCGCCGCGAGGTGGTTCGACGCCGCGTGCTCGAAGGGGACGCCGTCGGGGACCTTCGCGCACAGGTTGTGCGGGATGCATGCGTGCGTCGCGTGGAGAGCGTAGCCGCCGCCCATGCCGCCGACTCGGTCGCCGATCGCGAAGTCCCCGCAGTCGCCGGCAGTACCTATGACGACGCCCGCGTTCGTGTAGCCAAACGGCCGGCCTGGCGCCGCACCCTCCGAGGCCTGCTCGCGTCGCCGCCGGACCCCACCGAGTTCCGTGCCGGGGCTCACCATGGACGCCGCGACCTCGACCACGAGCTGGCCATCGCGGGGCGTGGGCATCTCCTGCTGAGCCGTCCATATACGGCCGTTGGCGTCCAGCATGACCACCTTGCGAGTCGCCGGATAGCTCATTCCGAAGCCTCATGGTTTAGCGTCGTGGAACAGGGGCATCGCGGCAGGCAGAAGCATAGGCGGCGCGGCGCGCATCGTCAAACGCGGCGGGCGGCGTTAGGGCGCTCGCCATAGGGCCGCGCGGACGGCGCCGAGGCGTTGCGGTCGAGAGGCAGGCGGCATATTCTGGCTCGCCGGGAGGATTCACATTCGAGGGGCGAGACCGTGGCAGCGGCGCGGCCGAACATACTTCTGATTACGACCGACCAGCAGCGGGGCGACGCTCTGGGCATCGACGGCAACCCCACGCTTCGTACCCCAGTTCTCGACGGGCTCGCGCGGGCGGGCATCTGGTTCCGCAACGCCTATAGCGAGGCCCCGGTGTGCGTTCCGATGCGATCGTGCTGGATGACGGGTAGACATCCCCTTGCCCTGGGTCAGAACCGTTGGCGAGGCGATCCCTTCACGCGTGGGGAGATCCTGCCAGACGCGCTTTCGGCGGCCGGGTACCGTACCGGCGTGTTCGGGAAGCGACACTTCTCGCCGGCGCGCGAGCCGTACGGCTTCGACGAGATGCTGATCCACGAATCCGGTCGGATGGGCGCAGACCGCGAGATGGACGACGACTACCTGGCGTACCTGCGTCGAGAAACCGACTGGGGAGGCTACTCGCGCGGCCACGGCGTGGGGAACAACGATGTCTACGCCGCCGCATCGCTCATCCCGGAGCCGGAGCACGTCTCGTCGTGGACGGCCGGGGAGTCGGTGGGCTTCCTCGAGCGCCATGCGCGGGAGCGGCCCGACCAGCCGTTCTTCTGCTGGTGCAGCTTCAACAAGCCGCACTCGCCGTACGACCCGCCGCATCCGTACGACACCCTCTATGGACCACAGGACGTCCCCGCGCCCGCGGTGATGCCGAACGGCGTCGACGACGAACTGCCGGTGAACCAACGGCGCATCCGTCACTACACGTGGCAGACGATCGGTGAAGAGCAGATGCGCGCGTCGCTGGCCTACTACTACGGGCTCATCACGCACATAGACGTCTGCGTCGGCCGCCTGGTGCAAGCGTTGATGCGTCTGGGCCTTCGCGACGACACGATCATCGCGTTCACGTCGGACCACGGCGACATGATGGGCGACCACAATCAGTACTTCAAAACCACCTTCTACGAGGGATCGGCCCGCGTGCCGTACGTGTTCTACCTACCCGAGCGCGTCCGCGACGAACGCGAGGTATCCGTGACGGGACGGGTCGCGGCTCCGGTCGGCGTGTCGTCGCTGATGCCTACGCTCCTCGACCTTGCGGCCGTCCCCAAGCCGGCGACGGCCGACGGCGACACGTTGCTGGACGCGATGCGCGGGGGCGAGGCCCCCAATGACGGCGAGGTGGCGGCTGCGTATGGGCTGCTACCGGAACAGTGCGGGCCCGGCCACTCGGCGATGCTTCGCTGGGACAGGTACAAGTACATCTACTGGCAACCGGGCGCGTGCGGTCAGCTCTTCGATGTGGAGGCCGACCCGGGCGAGCTGAACGACCTCGCGGACGTGGACGGCTACCGGGAGATGGCCGCGGAAGCGCACACGCGCCTTGAGCGTCGTCTCGGCGGGTACGCGTACGGTCGTAGCGAAGTGCTCAGCGACGGGACGCTGGTCGGAGCCCTGTTCTCGCCGCCCGACAGTTGGAGCGCGCCCGTGAAAGGACCGTGGGGCCGTAGACCCATGTAGCCAGGAGCGAGGCCGCGTCACGCGCGCGGATTTCGAGGAGGCCTGCACGATGGCGCCCTTCCTGTCTCAGGCGCAGATTCGACAGTACATCGAACAGGGGTACCTGCTGGTCTCGGGTCTGATGTCCGACGACGTGGCGGCCCGAGCCGAGGCCGCCATGTGGCGCAACCTCGGGATGGACTCCGGCGACCCCAACACGTGGGCGTCGCCCGGCGAATACGCCCCCGACGACGACCCCGCGATGCTGGCGCTGTACACGTCTGAATTCCTTACCGTAGCAGCGCAGTTGGGGGAGGGCGTGCCGGAAATGTCCTCATACCGCGCGCCACGACGCCTACGCCCTCTCAACACCTACCCGCAGGACGGCGGATGGGCGCCGCACGGGCCGCACCTCGACCACGCGATCAAGGAGCATGGCCACAAGACGTTCCCATTCGCGTTCCGCGTGGCCACGATGACGTACCTGAACGACGTGGCATCGCACGGCGGGGCCACGGTCGTGTGGCCGGGATCGCATCACAGGATGGAAGCGCTGGCGTACGCCGACCCGTCGCGGTACGAGACGATGTGGGAGCTGAACCGGGACATCGGCAAGGCGGACATCGGCGACCCAGTCGAAGTGATCGCAGCTCGCGGCGACGCGCTGTTCTACCACGTGTTCACGGCACACTGCGGGAGCCGGAACGTCGGGAAGAAGCCACGCTTCGCCTTCAACGTGAAGTGGTGAGAATGGCGCACGGCGCCACGCGGACGCTGCCCCGCGGGCGGGTGGCGGATCGCGCGCGTCTTGGCACGGACCGACTCCGGCATCGTGGGCCCGGAGACGGCGACATACGGCACCCGTTAGGAGGCACTCCGGTGCAATCGCCCCAGGCGGACGACCCGCGCGTGTCGACCTATGCGCTGCGCGACGATGGGACGATCCCCAACAACGCGCGCCTGCCGCTGCTCGTGTACCTCGCGGCCGTGCAGCTACCGGATGACGACCCGCCGTCCGGCTTCGAACAGCTCTTCCGCGCCAACGGATGGGGCGCCGCGTGGCGGAACGGCGTCTACCCATTCCATCACTACCACGCAGAGGCACATGAGGTGTTGGGCGTCGCGAGCGGCAGCGTCACCGTGCTGTTCGGCGGCGAGGGTGGCGTCACACTGACCGCCAACCCGGGCGATGTCGTTGTGATTCCCGCTGGGGTCGGGCACAAGCGGGTGGCGATGAGCGGCGACCTGTGCGTCGTCGGCGCATACCCGCGCGGGCAGACGCCCGACATGCGCCGGGAGGGCCGGGAGGAAAGGCTTTACGCACTTGGCGCCGTGCCACGCGTGGCCCTTCCGGTTGCCGACCCTGTCCACGGCCCGGATGGGCCGCTCACCGAGCTCTGGGGGTTGTGAAGCACGCCGGCCTTCGTGCCGTCGCGGTCGAGACGGCAGGAACGCGCATGGATCACGCGTTGCTGTGCGACAGCGGCTCTCAGGCGGGCAGACGGTGGCCGCGCTGTGAGGCGATGCCAATGTACCGGGCGTCCCGACCGGGCACGAATGATGGAGTCGACCGATGGAGCGATTCGCGGAGAGAATACGCGCTGTGTTGGCCTGGTCGGTCCACTTCGCCGGCGCCGACGTCAGTGTAGCCGACGCGCTCGTAGCCGCTCTGGCGCTGGCGGCGGCCTACGCGCTGGCGCGCGTCGCGCGGCGTGTCCTGGAGCGCAGGCTCGGGTCACACGTGAACCTGACGCCAAACGCCCGGTTCCTCATTCTACGGTCGACGACGGTCGCGATCCTGTGCGTCGGCGCGGTTGCAGCTCTCAACATCCTGCAGATCCGCCTCACGGGTCTGGCCGTGACATTCGGCTTCCTGAGCGTTGGCATCGGTTTCGGGCTGCAGAACATCACTTCCAACTTCGTGTCGGGCATTATCCTCCTCTTCGAGCGGCCGGTGCGGGTGGGGGACCTGATCACGGTAGGCGACAGCCTTGGGCGCGTCGAGGCTATCGGAATCCGATCCACGCTGCTGCGGACGGCGGACAACGTCGAGCTCATCATCCCGAATTCGCAGTTCATTGAGCAGACGGTGACGAACTGGACCTATCGCGACAAGTCGGTCCGCGTGCATGTCCTCGTTGGCGTTGCGTACGGCTCGGATACGCAGCTCGTGGTGCGGCTGCTCCTCGACCTGGCACGGGCGCACCCGCTGGCGTTGCAGGAGCCAGAACCCGCCGTGCAGCTCACCACGTTCGGTGAGTCGTCACTCGATTTCGCGCTGCTGGTGTGGATTCCGGATCCTGCGCAGCGGCCGGATGTCGTCAGCGACCTCAACTTCGCGATCGACGCCACTTTCCGCGAGCATGGCGTGGAGATACCGTTCCCGCAGCGGGACATGCGGGTCATCAGCGCCGATAGTTAGGGGCCGGCAGCGGCAGGTCTCACGGCGCCCGGAGGCACGGTTTCCGCGCGGCCTTCGAGGAGGCCGTTCGCTACGCCGGCGAGCGCGAGCAGTTCGGCAAGCCGATCAACCGCTTTCAGGCCGTGCAGGCCCACCTCGCCGAGATGGCGGTGGACCTCGAGGCCGCGCGTCGGATGACGCTCTGGGCTGCCTGGCGCAGCGACCAGGGGCTGCCGAACGCCCACGAGGCGTCGATGGCCAAGCTGTTCGCCACCGAGGCTGCCCTTCGGATCTGCGAGCGCGCCGCCCGCGTACTCGCGAGCTACGGCTACTCCCGGGACTTCCCGGTCGAGCGATACCTGCGGGAC
>NYZG01000279.1 GCA_002687025.1 Candidatus Poribacteria bacterium | reverse complement strand
CTACAGGCTGCGCGACTACGTGACGGCCGCGGGGCAGTGGGGCGACGTCGTCCGATCCGTGGAACGAGACGACATCGCCCAGGCCGCCCAATACGGCCGCGCCTGGTGCGCGATACATCGGCGCCAGTGGCCCTCGGCCCGCGAGGAGCTGAAGCGAGTCACGCTCCTCTTCCCGGGCCGAGACAACGATCGCCGCGTCCGCCCGCTGCTGGCCGAGCTGCGCCGCGCCGATGCGCTTCCCCTCCGTTCGCCAACTGCGGCAAAATGGATGTCTACGGTTGCGCCTGGGGCTGGCCAGATGTACGCCGGGCGGGTGGCGAACGGGATCGTGTCTACCGGTCTCAACGGGGCGTTCCTGCATTTCCTTGGACGCGCCGTCGTGGACGGCCGCTGGGTGGACGCGCTCTTCATATACCTCGGGGGAAGCCGTTTCTACTGGGGCGGCCGGCAGAACGCGGAGAAGTTCGCCCATGCGCGGAACGAAGAACAGCGTGCCCGCTTCGTGGCCGATCTCGCCCGCTATGACTTCTAGCCACCGGACAGGACGCCATGGCGCGTGACTTCGTGCTTGTGCGCATGTATCGACTGGGCGACCTGCTCATGGCGAGCGCGCTCGTGCGGGCGTGGAAGGCGGAGGAACCGACGCACGTAACGTGGGTGGTCGCGGAGGACTGCGCGCAGCTTCTCTACGGGCAGCCGTACGTGAACCGGCTGATCGTGGTCCCTATGGACTTTATCGCGCGATACAAACAGCGCACCGTGTGGCGCGAGGACGAGGAGGCGTTCGGGTTCCCGGTCGAGGAGGCCAAGCAGGCGTTTCCGTCCCTATTCGCGGCCCTGCCTGAGCGCGCGGATCGCGTGGTGAACCTCCAGTTCAATGCCGCCGCGGCCATGCTGGCCGGAGCGATCGAGGCGCCCGAGCGCGCCGGGCCGTATGCCGACGCCGCCGGAGAGCGCCGCGTTCCCGACCGCTGGTCGCAGTACTACCTCGCCAGCGGCACGGATGTCCGGTACGGCATCACCCACTGGGTGGATGCCTTCATCAACATCGGCCGGGCGTCCCGAGACGACATCAGCACGGAGTTCTTCCTACGGCCCGAGCGCGATTTTGCCGCGTCGGTTCGAGCGCAGATTGGTGGAGCGCCATACTTCGTCGTGCAACCGGGGGCGTACGAGGAGCAGAAGCGCTGGCACGCCGAGGGCTTCGCGGAGGCCGCTATCCGCGTTGCTCGGGCCACTCAGACGGGGATCATGCTCACCGGCGTGGCCGGCGACAGGATCCACGGCCTCCGCATCCACCGCTCCGTGACTCAGGCGGGCGTGCCGTCGGCGAACCTGATTGGCACGACGGACTTCCACCAGCTCGCAGCCGTGCTCCAGGCTTCGCACGGCCTGCTGAGCAACGACAGCTTCGTTCAGCACTTCTCGTCCGCGTTAGGCGTGCCCAGCACCACGGTGTATCAGGGGAGCCCGTCGCCGTGGATGACACTCGGATACCGGGAGGGGAATCGGGCCGTCTGCGAAGACGACGCGTCGGCCCCCTCGGTCGAGAAGGTCGCCGGGACGGTTCTCGGCACGCACGCCGACTATCTGGAGGCGCGTCGTCTCGGTGGGTACCAGTTCCCCATGCCGGCGGGCCCGGACGCGGAGACCACCGGATGGCAGGGCCGCTGGGTCGTTGGCGCCGGTCACCTGCGCGCGCTCGCGCCGGACGTGACGGTCGGTCGGGACCTGCGACCGGTGTTTGACGAGCGACTGCTCCGCGTGATCCGCGACGCGCGCGCTGCCATCGCGGCGGGCCAGGACGTCGATATGGGCCAGGTCGAGGTGTCGCTCAGCGAGCAGAATCACCCGCTGATGGCGCTGTTCATCATGTTCTTCCTGGAGAACCGATTCGCCCTGGGCGCGGAGCCAGTCGCTCGCCAACTCGCCAATCTGGATTGGCTCGAGGGCGCCCTCCTTCGCGCCGGAACCCCGCAGCAGCCTACTCCCTAATCCCCGGCGGCGAGGATCGTGCGCGCTTCTCCGATGCCCTCGCGTTGCCCGTCGGTCACGGCGGGGTACTGCGGGTCCATCGTCTCCAACGCGTTGACGATGATGTCGGCCACCGCGAGCCGCGTGAACCACTTGCGGTCGGCGGGGACGACGTACCATGGCGCATCCGGCGTGCTTGTGTTCTTGAGCGTGTCCTCGAACGCCTCGTCGTATTCGTCCCACAGCCCGCGCACCATCATGTCGGAATTCGAGAACTTCCAATGCTTGGCCGGGTTCTCGATGCGCTCCATGAAGCGCGCCTTCTGCTCGTCACGGGAGACGTTCAGGAAGAACTTCACGACGCGTGTGCCGTTGCGCGTGAGGTACCGCTCGAACGAGTTGATGTCCTCGTATCGCTCGTCCCATATCTGGCTCGTGACGAGTTCGGCGGGGATACGCTGACCGGCGAGGAATTGCGGGTGCACACGCACTGCGGTGACTTCCTCGTAGTACGATCGGTTGAAGATACCGATGTGCCCCCGGCGTGGCAGATCGAGCATGTGCCGCCACAGGTAGCCGTGGTCCAGCTCCTCGGAGCTGGGGGACTTGTACGAGTACACATCGCAGCCGGACGGGTTCAGGCCGGACAGGACGTGCTTTATCGTGCTGTCCTTGCCGGCGGCGTCCCGCGCCTGGAGGATCAACAGCAGCGAGTGTGTGCCCGCCGCGTAGAACCTGTCCTGTAGGTCGCGCATCCGCTCGATGTCTTCGGCGAGCTTCGCGCGCGCGTCCTTGCGCTTCATGTCGCCGGTGTAGCCTGGGTCGCACTTCTTCAGCTTGAACTTCGCGGGATCCACCTGGAACTGCGTGACGAGCATCTCTGACCCTATCCACATGGCAGCCCGTGACTGCCGCTAGTCCGTGCGTAACGCTTCCACCGGGGTCAGTTTAGCCGCCCGGCTCGCCGGATACACCCCCGACACGACGCCGACGACAAACGCCACGCTCACCGCGACCGCCACGCCGACCGGTGACACAGTGGAAGGCCACACGGCTCCGGCCAGCACGAAGCGCCTGAGCAGTTCCGCTGAACCGCGTCCGAGCACGGCTCCGAACGCCGTGCCGACGAGCCCGCCGGACAGGCTGAGGACCGAGGTCTCGATGAGGAACTGGAACAGCACATCGCGTCGTTTGGCGCCCAACGCCTTGCGCAGGCCGATTTCCCGCGTTCGCTCCGTGACGGACACGAGCATGATGTTCATGATCCCGATCCCGGCGACGACCAGCGCGATGCCGGCCACGACACCCATCAACAGCTTCAGCATCATCCCGAGCCGCCCGGCGGTCTCGATCTCCTCGGTGGCCGTCCAGAACTCGAACGCCGAGGGATCCTCATGTCGGCGGGCCAACACCCGCTTGATCTCCTCAATGGCCACCGGCACGGCCTCGACCGAGGTCGCCTGAATCCGCATGCGCGCGAGGTCGGTGTCCCCCTTGACGCGCTTGTGGAACGCGGTCAGCGGCATGAATACGCGGTCATCCCAACCGTCGGTGGACGCCGCAGCGCCCTTCTCCTCCATGACGCCGACGACCTGGAGTCTCAGTGATTCCGACCGGGTTTCCTCGCCGCGTTCGCGTCCGCCCTTCTCCTGCACGGCCACGATCTCCGCGCCAACGGGGCTGAGGTCTCCGAACAGGTCATACGCGATCTGCGCGCCGAGCACAGCGACCTTGGCCGAGGCGTCCACGTCCCCAGCATTGAGGAACCGGCCTTCGCGCACACGCCAGTTGTACACGGCTGGATATGCTGGGGTCGCGCCGTTCAGCGAGCCGTCCTTGGACGTCTCTCCGTTGCGGAAGATGATGCCGCCGCCGAAGCCGTCCTCGGCGCTCACCTCCACCACGGAGGACAGGAGCATGTTCATGTTCTCGTAGTCGGCGTAGTCCAGCGGCTTCGCCTTATTGCGACGCCACCTTCCCCATCCGCTACGCGTGCGCGAAGTCAGAGTGCTGCCGCCCTGCCGCGCCCAGTCGTCCTTGTACACCTCAATGAGGCTGAGACCCCCGTTCTGCGCGACCTCGGCCGCGACCATCACCTGGGCGCCGTCGCCCATGGAAATCACCGCGACGACAGCGCCGACGCCGATGATTATCCCGACGCCCGTGAGCCCCGTGCGCAACGGGTTGCGACCGAGGTTCGTGACGCCCATGCGCAGGGCCTCGCGGCCGGATCGTGTGACGACCACATACAACGTCAACAGCGGGAGCGTAGCCGCGAGAAGCCCACACAGACCCAAGAACGCCCAGCGCAGAACGCCCTGCGGGGTCAGACCTGAGATGATCTCCTGAATCATCGTGGCTCCATATGCGAGGTCATTGATGGCGCAGGGCGTCGACCGGCGTCAGCCGCGCGGCCTTCCAGGCGGGGTACAGACCGAAGAACACGCCGATGGCGACCGATACGAGCATCGACGCCACTACCCACGGCGCCGACACCGAGAACGGCCACGCCACCCAGTCCCCGCGCAGCCCCATCAGCGGGCCGATGAATCCGCCGACCTGCGGCGTGGAGATCACTTTCGCTACGCTCCACCCGAAGCCGATTCCCAACACAAGGCCGAACACGCCGCCCACTACGCACAGCGACGCGGCCTCAATGAGGAATTGGATGAGGATGTCCGCCCTGCGCCCGCCGAGGGCCTTCCGCAGCCCAATCTCCCGCGTCCGCTCGGTGACGGACACGAGCATGATGTTCATGATGCCCACGCCGCCGATGAACAGCGAGAACCCGGCGATGATGCCGAGAACCCACGTTAGGGTAAGCCGGAGCTTCTCCACGAACTCGAGGTTCGATGTACCCGGAGACCACGTGCGGTAGAACTTGTCGCCGTTGTGTCGACGATCCATGAGGGATTCGACCTCGCCCATTGCGCCTAAGAGCTGGTCGGTGCTGTTCGCCTGGACGGCGAGCATGCGGATTTCGTCGGAGCCGTTGAACCGCTGCTGCGCCGTCCACATCGGCATGATGACGGTGTTGTCGAGGTCCCAGCCGTATTGGATGCTCTTGCCGCGATGCTCCATCGTGCCGACCACGTCGAAGCGCTCGTCATTGACGCGAATCTCGGCGCCGATCGGATCCTCCGAGCCAAACAGCTCGATGACGACGGTCTGTCCCAGGATGGCCGCGCGATTCCAGTCGACCTCGTCGGACTCCTCGACGAATCGACCGACCTCGGGATACCACTCCATGCCCTCCATCATGGCCGGAGTGACGCCCTGGTAGCCCGCCCTCGTCTCACGGGCGTTGGCGCCCTCGCCCGTGGTGATGCGCGTGCCCCACCACTGCGGGATGCGTGGGATGACGAGCTCCACGCTCGGGCACTCACGCTCGATGGCGAGTACGTCGTCGTAGACGAAGTATTCGGGGCTGTTGTTCCGCACCCATCGGCCGTTCTTCTGGATCATGCCGGTGCGGAACATCATGAACTGGGCGCTGCCGCCGAAGCGCTCGATATCCTCGACGATGATCGCGCGGGCGCCGTCGCTGATAGACACCATCGCCAGTACCGCGGCTACGCCGATCATGATGCCGAGAAGCGTCAGGGAGGACCGCAGCTTGTTCTCGAAGATCGCGCGGAGGCCCTGCGTGATCGACTCGATCGACCTCATCCGCCTTATCCTATGCTTCGCGCGTCGGTAATCGCGTCACTACCGCCCGAACGGGTTCTGCGACGGCCTGGGCGGCCGTATGAGGACCTTTGTCCCCGCAGTGATGCCGGAGACGATCTCGTAGAACGCCTCGTTCTTCATGCCGATCTCGATCGGCGTACGCTTTCCCCCGCCCGCTGCGCCAGGTCCGCCGCGGCCGCCGCCGCCTCCGGCTGGACGGCCGCCACCCTCGCCCCTTGCGCCGCCGCCGGGCCCGCCTTCGCCGCCTGCGGCCGGCGCTCCGCCACCCTCGGCCGCGCCACCCGCCGCAGCGACCTCGACGTAGTACGACTTCATCTGCGTGATACGCCCGGCGAGGCTGGTGAGCGACTGTCCGTCCGCCAGCACAAGCGAGAACTCGACAGGGCCGGCGCGCCAGCCGCGCGTCTGCCCACGCAGCGCCAGGCTGACCGGCTCTTCGACGGTCTGCACGCGCGCGTCGACCTGCTTGCCCATGCGCGTCTCGACCTTGACGTCGTCGCCGATGCTTAGCTTCGAGCGTTCCTCCGGCTTCAGGTCTACCAGTACTCCGAAGCTGTCCTCCTCGTTGACAGCCTCGAGGGCTATCTGGAGCACGTCCTGCCGGTCCACGACGAAGATGTCCACGTCGGCTGTCATGCCGGGCAGTAGTTCCTTCGGCGAGCCCAGCACCTCCACCTCTACCTCGAAGCGGACGACGTTGTCGCTGCTGCTCCCGCTGGGGGCGATCTGCCGCACACGGCCTTGGAACTTCCTACGCGGGTAGGCGCTCACGGTGATCTCGGCGCGGTGGCCCTCCGCCATCTGCCCCATGTCCACCTCGTTGACCGGCACGCGCACGATCATCTGCGACAGGTCGTCCACGTTCATCAGGGGCGGGCTTTGCGAGAACGCGCTACGCCCGGATGTGACGATCTCGCCCTGTTCCACCACGAGGTTCGTAACCGTCCCGGCGATGGGGGATGTGATGATCGTCCACCCCTGGCGCTGCCTCGCCGTTTCGAGCGACGACTGGTTCCTCAGCACGGAAGCCTGCGCGCTGGTCTCGGAAAGCTCGGCGACCTTCTTCTGTCCGTCGATGGTGTCCTGCGTCTCTTGCAGGCGCGACTGCGCGACGACGAGATTCGCCTGCGACTGCCGCTCCGAGGCGGCGCGAGACAGCTTGAGCGTTTCCAGGTTCGCGGTCTGGAAGGTGAGCGTCGTTTCGCGCGAGTTGATGACGCGCTTCTGGCCTTCGATGGACGCCTTCTGCGATTCGCTGGACTTGCGCTGGCTCTCGACGTTCTGCTGCGCGTTCTCGTAGGAGGCCTTCGCAGACGCGGCGCGATCTTGCGCGTCGTCGAGGGCTTTCGCGCTCACGTAATTCTTGTCGAACAGCTCCTGGTTGCGTGCGAGTTCGCGCTGCGCGTTTTCGCTCGCCACGCGTGACGAATCGAGCGTCGCCAGCATCTGCGACAGGCTGATCTCAATCTGCTGCAGCTGGATTCCCGCCTGGTTCTGCGTGATCTTGTCGCGCTCCAGGGTGTCGCGTGAGTTCGCGAGGTCCGTCTCGGCGGAGGAAATCTGCGTGATGGACGTCTGCATGGTCGCCTCTAGCGACGCCTGCGCGGACCTAACCGATTCGATCTCCTGGAGGAGTTGCGAGTCCAGCCGGCTCTTGGTGACGCGCGTCTGCTCGACCGCCTGCTCCAACTGAGCCTTAGCCGCGTCGTGGTTCGCCTCGGCCTGAGCGACCTCCTCGTCTATCTGCTCGGGGTCGATCACGCCGAGGACCTGCCCGGCCTCGACCACGTCGCCGTCCTCGACGTTGAGCTCGAGGAGCTCGCCCTCTACGTTGGACTTGATCTCGACGGATATGAGCGCCTCAAGTGTGCCGGACTCCTGCACGCGCACGGAGAACGGGCCGGTCCGCGCCGCCTCAACTCTGTTCTGTGGAGCGTTCGCTTCGCTCTTCTGGTCGCAACCCGCGAACACCGTGCCGATAAGCGCAACGAGAACGACCGCGCCAACAACTGACCCGCTAAATGGCGGTCTGAACACAGACGCCTCCTTCTGCCCTACTCGCACAACACATACACCCTGTACGTCTATAGACGCCGAGTCGTCACCCAAGTTTAGGTCTGTGGCGCCGCCAGCCCGGCTTTCGCCGCCTCCTCGCAGAGGCCGCGCCACGTGGTGTCGTCTACAACGATACCGGATGCCGAACGTGAGTGTCGCGCCCGGTGCTCCGGCTCGCCGGGCAGCAGCACCTCATCTGTGCCGTCGGCCGGTTCGCAATCCTTGACGTACGCGCCGACGCGGCTCGCAGTGCTTCGGAAGTCGGCCTCGGCCCGGAACGCGCCGACGTCCATCAGTAGGCAGAACACGCCGTTGCCGATGTGTCCGTCCCGCTCGCCGACGTTCCCGGCCCCGGTGAGGGAGCCCGCGAGCAGCTCGGCCATCATGCTGAGGGCGAACCCCTTGTGGGCCACCGGGCCGCCGAATGGCAGGATCGCGCCCCGTGGCGGGCCGTAGAAGTCCTCGGGGTCGGTGGACGGATCGCCGTGCCGATCCAGAATCCATCCCTCCGGCAACGACTCGCCTGAGTTCCGCCGGACGCGTATCTTCCCCTCCGCCACGATGCTCGACGTCATGTCCATGAGGACCGGGTCGTCCGTCGTCGGAAAGGCTACGCAGAACGGGTTGGTCCCTAGCTTGCCGTGCCGCCCTCCGTAGGGCGCGACCGACGCGCCGGCGCCGGTGCTGTTGACGGCTATCATCGGCACGAAGCCGGCGCGCGCGGCGAGGTCCGAGTAGTGGCCGAGACGCCCGATGTGATTGCAGTTGTGGATGCCGAAGGCGTGCATGCCCAGGTCGCGCGCCTTGTCCATGCCGTCCGCAAGCGCGCGGGACATCGCCACGGCCCCGAAGTTCCACTGCGCGTCGTGTATCGTCGTCGTCGCGGTCTCGCGTACGGTGGTGGTCGTCGCGCCGGGGACGGTGTCGCCCGCGCGAACGCTCGCGCAGTGTTGCGTCACGCGGATGACGCCGTGCGAGTCGTGGCCTGCCAGATTGGCCTCGACGAGCACGTCGGCAACCGCCTCGGCGTCTTCGGACGGGGCGCCCAACGCCTCGAAGATGTCACGCGCGATGGACCTGAGGGATTCCGCGGGAACTGTCGGCATACTGCTCCACCTAACGCCTAGCGCGCCCGTACGCGCATGTCGAACCAGACCGCCACGACGAGTACCGATCCCTTGACGATGTCCTGCCAGAAAGGCCCCATGTTCGCGAGGCTCATGCCGTTGTCCACGCTGGCCATCACCAGCGCCCCAAGAAGCGCGCCGGGAATGCTCCCACGCCCGCCCATCAGGCTGGCTCCGCCGATGACGCACGCGGCGATGGCGTCCAGCTCCAGCAGTCTACCGGCCTCCGGGCTGGCGCTGCCGACACGCGCGGTGAGCACCGCGCCACCCACGGCGGCAAGGGCGCCCATCGTCGTGAACGCGATCACGACGACGCGTCGTGTGTCGATGCCCGACAGAAACGCGGCCTCGGCATTTCCGCCCACGGCGTGGACATGGCGGCCGTAGCGCATGCGAGAAACCACCAGCCACATGGCCACGGACAGGATCGCTACCAGCACCAACGGCGTGGGGATGCCCCACGCGGTCTGCGGCAGGCTGCCGTTCCCGATGTCCTTCAGCCAGGAATCCATCGGGAGGCGCAGCGTCCCGCCCTTGGTGATGGCGAGCATTCCACCTCGGTACACCATCAGCCCGCCCAGAGTCACGATGAACGCCGGGACGCGCTGGTACGCAACGAGGAGGCCGTGGCAGCATCCCAGTCCCGCTCCCACCACCACCATGAGCAACGCCGACGCGAATCCCGGCGCGCCCAAGACGCCGTGAGACACCGCCAACCCCGCCCCCAGAAACCCCGCGAGCGACCCGACGGACAGGTCGATGTGGCCGCTGATGATGACCACCACCATGCCGATCGCCAGGATCGCCGTCACCGACGCCTGGCGCGTCAGATTGAGGAGATTGCGGGAACTCAGGAAGACGCCGTCGGTCACGACGGCGAATAGCGTCCATATCGCCACGAGGGACAGCGCCATCGCGTACGTCCGCAGGTGGCGGCTCCTCATGGCGCGGCCGTCACTTGGTCCTGCGAGATGGCAGCGGCGGCGATATCCGCCTCGGCGAGGCCGTCGATGTCGTCGAACGTCGTGGACACGACTCCTTCGCGCATCACGAGCACGCGGTCGCTCATGGCCATTATCTCCGGGGCCTCCGACGAGACCATGATGACGGCGGCGCCTTCGTCCGCGAGGCTGCGGACCAGAGCATGTATCTCGGCCTTGGCGCCGACGTCCACCCCTCGCGTGGGCTCGTCGAGGAGCAGGACCGAGGGCCGCGTCAGCAGCCACTTTCCGACGACGACCTTCTGTTGATTGCCGCCGCTCAACTGCCTCACGGGCGTCGCGAGGGTCGGCGTCCGCACTGCCAATCGTTCGACAAGCCCGCGCGCCTCGGTAGCGTCTCGGCCGCGGCGGACGAAGCCGACTCGCGACAGGCCGCGCAGCGCAGCCAACGTGAGGTTGTGTCCGACGCTCATCCCCAGCACGAGCCCCTGCCCACGTCGGTCCTCCGCGACGAGCGCCAGCCCGTGCGCGACCGCATCGGCGGGCCTGCGGATGGTGGCCTCCACACCGTCGAGCCACATGTCGCCGTCGACGGCTCCCGGCCACGCGCCGAACAGGCTGAGCAGAAGTTCGCTACGCCCGGACCCCATGAGACCGGCCACCCCGAGGACCTGGCCGCGTCGCGCTTCGAACGAGACATCTCGGACACGGACGGCGCCGTCGCGCGTGCGGACGCCCCAGCCTCGCACCGACAGGGCGGGCCTGCCGTCGGTCGCCGACGTACGGGCCCGTCGGCGAACTTGCGTAACGTGGCGCCCGACCATCTCGCGCACGAGCTTGCCGGCGGACAGCTTTTCCGTCGGCCATGTGCCCACGCACTCGCCGTCTCGCAGCACGGTGACGCGATCGGCGACGGCGAGCGCCTCGTCGAGCCGGTGTGAGATGTAGATGATCGTCACGCCGCGCGATCGCAGCGTTCGCAGGAGGTCGAGTAGCTTGCCGGCCTCGGCGTCGGTCAGCGCGGAGGTGGGCTCGTCGAGCACGAGTATGCGTGCGTCCCGCTGCAGGGCCTTGGCGATGGCGACGAGCTGCTGTCGCCCAACTCCCAACTCCGCAACGGTTGCGGACGGGTCGATGCCGCCGCCCAGGCCGCGAAGCTCCGCGGCGGCGATCTCTCGCATCTCACGACGGGCCACGATGCCCCCACGCGTGGGCTCTCTTCCGAGCAGGACATTCTCGGCGACGGACATGGCCGGCACGAGCGCCAGCTCCTGGTGGATCACCGCGATGCCGGCGCGTTCGGCGTGAGACACCGAGCGGAACGCCACCCTTTCGCCGTGCACATGCAGACCGCCCACGTACGACCCGGCGGGCCACACTCCACCGAGGATCCGGATGAGCGTGGACTTCCCGGCCCCGTTCTCGCCGCACAGCGCGTGGATTTCGCCAGCGCGCACGTCGAAGGTTACGTCGCGCAGAGCCGGCACGCCCGCGAACGCCTTGGTGACGCCCCTGAACCGGATCGCGAGACCCATGCCGCACTCGGCCGCGCTCACGCGTCCGCGTTTAGGAAGACCGGTTGCGTCCACGCCACGGCCCCGCCCGCGCCGTAGCATTCGGCGCGAACGTACGCGAGACCTTCCGCCTCCTCGGCGTCCGTCGGGAGCGCGTACGACGCGGACGCTCCGTCGGTCGTTTGGCGGTAGATTCCGTGCTTGCCTATGAAGCGAATCCGTTGCGCATTGGATGTCGTCACCCGCAGGGCGCCGTCGGCGACGGCGACATCGGTGATCTCGACGCCCGTGGATGCGTAGAAGCTCCCCGTGCGCAGCGCCTCGACGATCGCCGGCACACTGTCTTCCGCAGCCCTGGCGACGTTCCACGCCAGTTCAACGTCGATCGGCGAATGTGAATCGTCGTGCGCGTATCCCCACACGCGTCGGCCCTTGCTGAGCAGCATGTCCCAGCGATCCGTGGCCAAGGGCGTGCCCGCGAGGCGCTCGATAACGCCGTTGTAGATCTCGATGCCGGCGTAGCCATCCACGGCCTCAAGCACTTCATGCGGGCAGTGGTTGAAGTTGTACCCCCAGTTCGGGTGGTTCATGATCGCGAAGGCGCCCTGCGCGTTGATGGCGTCAACGACGGTCTGTCGGTCGCGGTCGGGCTCGATGAGCTCCCGTGCGTCGATCTGCAGCACGTGGGGGCCGTTGCGCGAGACCTCGACACCGGGGATGAGTGTCAGTGTCGTGTTCGCTCGGTATTCTGTCGGGTCGACGAAGATGTCGTGATCGGTCATGGCGAGGAAGTCGTATCCGCGTCGCTCGTAGTCGGCGAGGACATCCTCGAACGTCTCGGAGCCGTCGCTGAACGTCGAGTGTCCGTGCATGTTCCCTCGTAGCCACGGGCCGGCCGAGGCATACGGATTGTCTACTGCTACCCCCACGGGCGGTGCTCCTCTCTCACTGCGCCGACGCCTGTTGCCAGCGCGCCGCCCCAGGTTGCCACACACCCTCTCTACCGACAACGCTCTTTGACACGTGCCCGCCGTTGTGATAGTTTGGCAGGCGCTGAACCGTGGGACGCACGAGTCGACCTTACATTGCGAAGTCTGGGGCCATCCGTGAGACGAGCCATTGCAGTTCTGATGGGCGCGTTGGCGCTCTCAATGCCGACGGGCGCGTTGGCCCAGACGATCATCCATGACAACGGCAATGTGGAGTTCGGGATAACCGGCCGAGGGTTCTTGGCAGGCGATTTGGACATCCCGGCCGGCATCATCGCTCCCAACTTCCGTTACCCCGCGGGTGACCCGAACGCACGGCAGTATCTCGAGCAGTGGTCGGGCATCTGGGTGGGTGGCGACGTAGGGCCGGTGGCCAGCCACCTCGACATCGACCCGGTAATTGGGGTTGCCTTGGGCGAGTGGCTGCCACTGGTCACCGGGGCCCCGGAGGACGTTTCGTCGGCCGAGGGTCGCCAGACGATCCGGGCCGAATTCGGCGCGGCTCCGACGGAGACGTCCGACTTGCCGTTCACGGTGTTCATCGAGCAGGTGACGCATACGTGGGCGGAGGGGCCCGAGAGCAACGGCGTCGTCTTCATCATGACGATGACGAACCAGAGCGACCTACCGGCGGAAAACCTGCGCATGGGGTTCGCGACGAATTGGGACGTGGACCCGCAGATCAACGAGACCGGCAAGCCGAGTCGCGATCTGGCGATGTGGGACGACCGGCGGCAGGCGTCGATCATGTTCCAGGGCGACCCGGCCGGGGTGGATTCGACGCACGTGGCGACGGTTCTTCTTCAGGGCGATCTGTTCGCGCATCGCATTTCGCCGTTTCTGCCGCAGACCCCGTGGACCTGGCCTGATACGGACCGCTCAAACTTCCTGGGCTCCCCGCAGGTGATGCGCGAAACCCTCACCGCGGGCAACCGCCAGACGATTACCGTCGCCGGTCCAGTCACGCTTGACGGCCTGGCCGCGCACACGTTCGTGTTCGCGCTTGTCGGCGGGGAAACGCGCGGCGACCTCGAACGCAACATCGACGCCGTGGCGGATGTCATCCGTAGGCCGCAGGCGGTTCAGACTAGCGTGAACGATGACGGCGTCCAACTCCTGTGGGAGCCGCCGATCAGCGCGCAGATATTCGGCTACGCGGTGCTACGATCGCTGGAAGAGGGCGGCCCATACGATCAGGTCGGGCCGCGTATCGTGCAGACGGTCGAGTACCTCGACCGGAATGTCGTTCCTGGCACCACGTATTACTACCGAATCCACCCGGTGGACCTCGACGAGAAGATCGTGAATACGCCGTCCGAACCGGCGACGGCCACTACCAGCCCCAAGCCGACCGCGGTGAGCACGCTCGCGATCGCACTCGAGGGCACGCCCGCGACGCCCGAGGTGGCCCTGACGTTCAGCACGCCGGCCAACGTCGATGCGCGGGACGTGGACCTGCTGCTGCTGCGTAACGAGACGGGTCTCGATCCCTTCACGATCATCCAGCAGGGCCGGTATAGCGAAGAGCTGAGCGATGTGGAGGTCGAGCCGGGACGGACGTACTACTACGCCGTCCGGCTGGTCAACGAGTTCGACCGCCTCAGCGATCTCTCCAACGTCGTACGCGTGGAAGTGCCCCTGCCCGTGGCGGCGCCGTCGCTCGACCTGGGCCGAGTTGCCGTCTACCCGAATCCGGTCCGCCGGTCGCAGAGCAGCGCTCTGCACTTCCGTAACCTGCCCGTGGGCACGACCATCAGGTTCTACACCGCCACCGGCCAGTTGATAGACCGCGCCGACAACCAGTCCATCAGCATCTACGACTGGACGCCGGGCCCAGAACTCGCCAACGGGGTGTACGTCTACCAGATCGAGTGGGCTCCCGAGGCGGTGTCGCGGGATCCCGCAACGGCGCCGAGGGACACACTCCTCAAACGCGTGGGCGGCAAGTTCGTCCTGATGGACTGAGCGCCCGCGGCCTGGACGTGTCGCCGTCGACGGAGGAGTCTACCCATGTCCAGCGACCCACCACGATGCCCCATTCCGGCCGACGACGCGCTCGTGGCCCGCAACCAACTGATGCGCGACGGCTACTGCATCGTGCCGGGCGTGCTGCAGGGCGATTTCCTTGAACGGGTGAGGGCGTTCGCCGACCGGTTCCTCGACGAGCATCCTGTCGATCACAAACACCGGTACCAGGGCAGCGACTTCCACATCCTGGGCGAGTCGCGCTGGCAGGCGAATCCCGACGAGCGTCGCTACCACGCGCCCATCGTGGACGAGCTCGTCGACTTTCCCGAGCAGCGGGCCGTCGCCGAGGCGATCGGCCTGGAGGGGCTGGACTCCGGCGGCGGGATCATCATCCTGAACAAGCCGCCTCAAGGGCCGCCGCTCTACTGGCATCAGGACTGCATGCACTGGAATCACCCGCGCTCCGCGCTGCCGTGGC
Source organism: Candidatus Poribacteria bacterium (assembly GCA_002687025.1). Taxonomy (GTDB): domain Bacteria; phylum Poribacteria; class WGA-4E. The sequence goes on along the minus strand of NYZG01000279.1, from coordinate 1,676 downwards.
CGACGCAGGTGTTCATGTCGTACTACCTGGTCGACACGACGCGGGAAAACGGCTGCCTTCGCGCCCTACCGGGAACGCATCTCAGACGCACTGCCCTACACGACATCCTCCCACCGGCGCATGGGCCGGAGATACAGGCTGTGGAAGTGGATCATCCGGGGTTCGCCGAGCATCCCGACGAGGTGGACATCATGGCGAAGGCGGGCGACCTCGTGTTCGCCGACGCGCGGGTGCTGCACGCAGCCTGGCCCAATCAGACCGATGTGCGTCGGCCTCTCGTCCTCCAGTGGTGGAGCGTGTTCCCGTTCCCCACGGCGCCGTCGTGGTGGGAAGGCGATATGCCGGCCGAGCTGTCCCTCGACCCGGACGGATCTTACGACCCAACGCGCGTTCCGGGCGAGCATCTCAAGGCATCGCGAAGCGCTCCGAGTTCGTGACCCCTTCGTGACCCCACAGGTCCTACCGGACGGGGAATCCCATGAAGCGTGACATGACAGGCCGGCGAATAGTGATCCGCCCGGACGGGCGAGCCGAGACCGAGACGTTCTCCGTGCCTTCGCCCGGCGCCGGACAGGTGTTGATCCGCGCCGAGTATACCGCCGTGAGCGCCGGCACCGAACTGGGCTCGCAGGAACAGGAGCGACACGGCGACTACTACCCAGGCTACTCCAACGTCGGCGTGGTCGTGGAATGCGGCCGTGGCGTCGACGACATCTCTCCTGGGACCCGCGTCCTGTCCGGGGGAGGACATGCCAGCCATGTGGTTTCGTCGGTCGGGCCGCCGTACATGGCGCGCGTGCCGGACGGGGCATCGTCGCGCGACGCTGCTTTCGGCGTCATCGGGATGGTCGCGATGCACGGCGCGCGGAAGGCCGCGGTGCAACTGGGCGAACACGTGCTGGTCACCGGCGCCGGCATGGTTGGCCAACTTGTCGCGCAACTCATCCCGGGCGACGCGGCCGAAACCCTCACCGTGGCGGACCTGTCGGGCGATCGTCTGGCGCGGGCGGCCTCGCTGGGCGCGACGCATACAGTATGCCCACGTGACGACAATCTCGCGGACCTGCACCGATCCGCCGTGGGGGCGCCCGTGGACATCGCCGTCGAGGCGACGGGGTACCCACAGCTCTTGCCGCCGATCATCGACCTGTTGCGAGTCGGGGGTCGCTGCGTCCTTCTGGGGTCGATATGGCACCGGGAAGTCACCCTTGATCTGATGCCGCTCCACGAGAAGGAGATCACACTCCAGGGGTGCCACCAGCCAAAGTGTCCAGACGAGGCCCACGCGTACTACCCGTACTCGAAGACGTACAACTCGCGCTCGTTCTTGGAGCGGGTCGCGGATGGGCGCGTGCAGGTGGCGCCGCTGGTCACGCACGTGCTGTCACCCGACGATGCGGGCGAGGCCTACAGGCTACTGCGCGATGAACGCGATTCCGCGCTGGGCGTGCTGTTCGACTTCACGGCCGACTGAGCGCCGGCGCCGGGCTCCACGGCGTTCGAGGCTTCGCGCCAGACTCCCGCGATCGGCGTGCCGCAATCCGGGCACCTTCCGCGCTCCATACGGTTGCCCCGAATCTGGTAGCCTGTGCGATCGATCAGCTTCGTGTCGCACCCCGGACAGAACGTGCTCTCCGTGTCGCCGACCGACCCCGGCAGGTTGCCCGCGTAGACGT
>NYZG01000278.1 GCA_002687025.1 Candidatus Poribacteria bacterium | reverse complement strand
GATGTCCCCGTCCGCCAGCGCCTCGCCCGGCGGGTCGACCGCCCTTCGCACGCGTTGTATCCGACGGTCGCTGTTCACAAATGAGCCGTCTTTCTCCAGGAACGCTGCGCCGGGAAGGACGACATCCGCCAACTCCGCGGTCGGCGTCATGAATATCTCCTGGACAGCCAGGAACTCAAGCCGTTCAAGCGCGCCGATCACATGCGCCACGTGCGGGTCCGATTGCGCGATATCCTCTGCCATGATGTACATGGCCTTCAGGCGCCGCGAGTGCGCGGCGTCGAGCATGTCGGGAATGCGCAGGCCGTCGGCCGCCGGCAGGTCCACGCCCCACGCTTCGCGATGCGCAGCGCGGGTCGCCGCGTCGCCGATGGGCCGGTAGTCCGACACGACGTGCGGCAGCGCGCCCACGTCCGACGCTCCCTGCACGTTGTTCTGCCCGCGGATGGGACTCGCCCCGGCGCCTTCGCGGCCCATGTTGCCAGTCATCACCGCCATGTTGATGAGACCGAACGCCGCGTTTGACCCGTGGCCCGCCTCGGTGACGCCGAGCCCCCAGAGGATCTGCGCGCAGCTCGCGCCGCCGTACATGCGCGCGGCTTCGCGGATCGCGTCCGGGTCGACGCCGCTGATCGGCGCCGCCCATTCGGGCGTATATTCCGCGAGTTCGGCGCGTAGGGCGTCGTACGCCTCGGCGTGCGCGGCGATGAACTCCGCGTCGACCAAGGCCTCGTGGATCAGCACGTGCTGCATGGCGTTGATGACGGCGACGTTGGAGCCGGGGCGCAGCGGCAGATGCACGTCCGCGAGCCTCGCGAGCTCTATGTTCCGCGGGTCCAGCACGATGAGCTTCGCGCCCGCCAGCGCCGCGCGTCTGATGCGGGCCCCGAAGACCGGGTGCGCTTCCGTAGGATTCGCGCCGACGATCATGAGCAGGTCGGACGTCTCGACGCACTGGAAGCTGTTCGTCCCCGCGCCGGTGCCGAGGGCGTTCCGCAGGGCATACGCCGACGGCGAGTGACATACCCGCGAGCAGTTGTCCACGGTGTTCGTGCGCATGACGACGCGCGCGAACTTCTGCATCAGGAAGTTCTCTTCGTTCGTGCACCGCGATGAACTGATTGCGCCGAACGCCATCGGCCCGTGTGTGTCGCGGACGCGCGCGAATTCGGCAGCGATGAGGCCCAGCGCCTCGTCCCAGGACGCCGCTCGGAACGTGTCGTCTGCCTGTCTGACGAGCGGCGACCGAAGGCGGTCGCCGGACCGCGTGTACTGGTGGGCAAACCGGCCTTTGACGCACGCGTGACCGCGGTTGGCCGACCCGTCGGCGTTCGGTTCGATCACCACGACCGCGCCGTCCTTGGTGTGCACGTCGAGGGCGCAGCCGACGGCGCAGTAGCCGCAGGTGGTTGTCACGGTGGCGTCGGGCGTGCCGTGCAGGCGTGTGCCCGGCTCCTCCATGGCCGCCACGGGGCACTCTAAGACGCACTGCCCGCAGCTTGCGCAGTCGGCCTCCTCGAGCCCCGTGTCGGCGCCGGCGATAACCTTGGCGTCGTAGCCGCGCCCCGCCATGCCGAGGACGAACGACGCCTGCGTCTCGTCACACGCGCGGACGCATTTGCCACAGCCGATGCACTTCTCCATATCCAGCTTGATGAACGGGTGCGAGTCATCGCGGGGAGGCGTGTGCACGCGCGGCGATTCGTAACGCGACTCCCGCAGGCCGACTTCCTGCGCCAGCGTCTGGAGGTCGCAACGGCCGTTCGCGGAACAGGTCAGGCACTCCAGCGGATGGTCGCTGACAATCAGCTCGACGGTGTTGCGACGCAGCCGCGTCAGTCTCGCGGACCGGGTCGTGTAGCTTTGGCCGTCGGCCACGGGCGTGTGGCACGCCGCCACCAGCTTCCCGCCGGATTCTTCGACGAGACATGTACGGCAGGCGCCGTGTGGTTCGAGGCGCTCCGAATGGCAGAGCGTGGGCACACGCCGTCCGGCGGCTCGTGCGGCGTCCAGCACGGTGCCGTTGGCCGCGATCGATACGTCGGCGCCGTCGATGCGCACGGAGACTTCCGACGCAGCCGGCGCCTTTCGCGCGACCCCCATGTCCGCGATTCCTCCTACATCCCTGTTCCGCGCCGGTACCGGCCGAACTCCTCGGGGAAACGCTCGACCACGGATTCTATCGGATCGGGCAGCATCTTCCCGAGGCCGCAGAGCGACCCGTAGCGCATCGTCTCGCACAGGTCCGCAAGCAGCTCCAGCCGTTCGTCCGTGACACCGTCCTCCAGCATCTGGTCGAGCAGCTCTGTTCCCCGCACCGACCCGATGCGGCACGGAAAGCAACGCCCGCAACTCTCGACGGCGCAGAAGCGCATCAACCCCCGCGCGATCTGCGCCAGGTCGTCACTCTGGGAGTACACGACCATCCCGCCGTGGCCGAGTATGCCTCCGGCCGCCGACAGCCCTTCGAAGCTGAACGCGACGTCGAGATCACCTTCGCCGAGTATTCCCCCCAACGGGCCGCCGATCTGCACCGCCTTGAACTCCTCGCCGTGGGCCATTCCGCCCGCGAGGTCGAAGATGATCTGCCGCAGTGTCGTGCCTAGTTCCACCTCGTACAACCCCGGGCGCGCGACTCGGGTGTTCAGACTCAGCGCCTTCGTTCCGCGCGAGTCGTCCAGGCCATAGGCTGCGTATGCCTCGCCGCCGTTGTTGATAATCCACGGCAGGTTGTGCACCGTCTCGACGTTCTGCACCGCCGTGGGGTATCCCCACAGTCCCTTCTCGGCCGGGAACGGGGGCCGGATGCTGACGAGGGCCGGCACACCCTCGATAGACCTCAGCAGGCTTGTCTCCTCGCCACAGATGTAAGCGCCCCGGCCCTGGACTATACGGATATCGCATGTGAATTCGGACGCGAAAGTCGGACACCCGACGATCCCCGCTTCTCGCGCTTCCGCGACGGCGCGTTCAAGTACCGTCTTCGCCGCCGGGTACTCCGAGCGGATGTAGAAGTACACCTCACCAGCGCCGCAGGCGTATGCGGCCAGGAGCGCGCCTTCGATCTGCGTGTGCGGGTCGCGCTCGATGAGCTCCTTGTCGATGAACGACCCGGCGTCCCCTTCGTCGGCGTTGACGACCACGAAACGGCGGCCTGAACCGTCTGCCGGTTCCGTTGCCGCGACGGTCCCGAGCTTTGTCCCGGTGGGGAAGCCTGCGCCGCCTCGTCCACGCAGCCGGCTTGCCGCGACCTCGGTGATAACATCGGCCGGGCTCATCGACGTGACGGCCTGCTCGAGCGCGGAGTAGATGCCCACGGCGCGCGCCGCGTCGATGCCGACGACATCGCGATCGAAGTGCCGGAGCACGATGCGGGGCTGACCTTCGGCGGGAAGGTGTACCGCGTTCTTGGGCTCAGGCATGTGGAGTGGCGCGGAGTTTCCGAGGGATGTCAGGAGTCGACCGACGGCGTCGGGCCCGGCCAAGGTGACCGGCGCGTCGTCGACCATCGCGTTCGGCCCTGAGCCGCAGCAGCCGACGCATGTCACGTGCTGGAGGCGCACGCCGTCCGAGTTCGTCGCGCCGGGCTCCGCGCCAAGGCGCAGGCTGAGCGCGGCCTCCATCTCACGCCCGCCGGCCACCTGGCACGCCTCCCCGTTGCATACGCTGATCGTGTGCGTTGCCGGGGTGTCCCGGCTCAGGTTGTCGTAGAACTTCGCGGTTGAGCGGAAGTGGGCGGGCGGCAGATTGTGCTCGCTAGCGAGTCGCGAGATATCGTCGTCCGAGATGTATCCCTGGCGCTCGTACAGTGCCGAGAGGCGGTCGTAGACCGTCTCGCCGTGGCCCAGGAACTTATTCTGCAGCGCGATGATATTGGACGACATGATCCTCTATGTATACTGCGTATCGCGGCGCTGGGGGCGGGTGTCGGACGCCGAGGCCGCGCGAGCGGAGATGATGGCCGCGCGGGTCTCGCGGGTCAAGGGCGCGCGGCGGCCGGCGCTGTCGGTTGAGTCGCATCTGCGTACGCAGCAGGGCGGTGGACAACACTGGCAGGCCGATCAATGCGAAACACAGACACGCCGCCGAGAGAGGTCACCGACGACGACCGCAGCGCGGTGAGCGAATTCGCGCGCGTCTGGCCAGGCCGTCCTTGTCATCCTGTCCAGCGACATCGCCGGATCGACACAGCTCAGGGAGCGCGTCCCCGCCGCGAAGTACCAGGAACTGCGACGCGCGTGCGCCGCGCTGGACCGTGGCGACGGCGGCGCCATCGCGCAGTGCGAGTGGGGCATCGACACGTCGCCGGAGAACGTGAACGCCGTCTTCGAGACGTGGCTGGAATAGCGGCAGCCGCGGCGCCCGCATAGATGCCGAGGCGATGTGGGGCCGACCGTGGGCAAGGCAGCGGCCGTGTCCCGGTTGCCGATAGGCGTCATTCTGTGATCTCGGCATACCGGCGCCCGCGGAAGGTAGCGCAGAGCAGCTACACGATGTTGGCGGGATCTTCACGAGGGCCTCGATCGGCGCCCCTGTTTCCACCACCAGATCCGAGGACACACCGATCGCAGCGAGAATGAGCGCGACGGCGCTCCATGCCGTCGGCGGAATATGTGACCTCGACCACGCGGCTGTGGATCACGCCACCGCATATGCAAGGGAGAGCGCGCCCGCCAGGACATGCCGAGCACGCCCTGTCTCCCGGTTTGTGCTCCCGCCACAGTCCGTGGCGAAGGAACTCCTCGTTCGGGATGTAATCCATCGGCCGCTCCTCGATTTCCTATAAGGGTCCCTATGTCCGCGCTGATGCCCCGCGAAGGCCGAGATCAACATCTCAGGGGTGACAACGGGCCGCCGCCGGATGCGACCTGGCCGACAAGCTCACGCATCGGCGTTCCGCTCCAGTACGATGAAGAGGGTGGCGACGAAGAAGCCACTGACGCCCCATGACATCTCTCGCACCACCCATCCCTCGCTCGCCAGCGACGCGAGTTTGCCATCCATCTTCCGCTCCAGACCTCGGTTTGTTACCCATCCCGCAACGGTGACGAACTTGTACTCGGTCATGCCATATCCTCCATCGACGGAGCGCGTCGCCCATGTCTGACCCAGACCCCGTAGTGCGGGCGCTATGCTACGGGAAGCCGTGCCGACCATGCACGCGTCCACTTTCCGAGAAGGCTCATTCTGTATCATCCTAGGCTATAACCCGCGTCAACGACCATGGCCCTGCGCGTGGACGGGCCGTACAGAGGCGAGAAAGGCTGTGCCGTGGAACACGACGAAAAACTGGATGAAGTGATCCGAGCCCTGTCGAGCATACGTACTGCTGTGTGGGGGATAGCTGCGGTGCTCGCTGTTGTCGCGGCTCTCATCGTTGGGGTGGTCATCATCCTGACCTGACCTCGCGCGTGCATCGCCGTTCTCTGCGATGGGGATCGAGAACTTCCGATAAGCGCCATTATGTGGCGAACCCAGCCTGCAACATCCCAGCGGTTGATATGCCCGCGGGTACATCTTACGATGCAACGCTCATCGCGCCCGCTACGACAGCACACAGGTGGAGCGATCATGTGGGCACAGTGGATCTTCCTATGCGTGTTCGTCCTCGCCGGTGGATGGGTTCTGGTGATCGTCATGGGATTACGCGAGGACTCCCGCAAGCGCCGCCGTCTTGCGAACAAAGATAGAGAGGCGCTGGAGCCACTGCAACAAGACGTAGCCGCGTTGGAGGAGCACGTCGCCGACATCCAACTGCAGGTCGCTGGTGATGGTCCGCGTTCGCTCAAGGAACGATCCGATCGCTCTGATCACCTACCGACTTTGCGATCAGGTTCATTCTGCCATACTTTCCGAGCCGTTCCGCGCCGTCTCATGCAGGGCGTTGGGGTCGGCGCCGCCCTCGCGGGGATATTCATGGCAAGTCTGGCCCTGATTCGCAGGCGGGCGCGGAATCAACATCTGGTATGGTCGGCGGCGGACCATACGCTGTCGTCCTGACGACGCACGGCACGGGGAAACACGCAGTTCACGAGCGTGACCGGCCTCTTGATGTCACGCGCCCGTCCCCCGATGCTAATGATGTCGTGTTCCTGGAATATGTCCCAAGTTGTCGCTCCGATGCCCCGCCCGCTTCTGTATCGGATTCCAGGGCCACCCAGCGTTTGGCATAGTGCCGCATGTCCGTCCTCCGTAACCCGTCCTCTGCCTGGCCCATGAGGCACGCCGTCATGCCTGAACCACGACGCATCTTCTCGCTGTCCCTCGTGCCGATAGGCCTGACGGTGTGCGTTCTTCTCATAGCTTGTGGTGGCGACGAAGATGAGGTCCTCGACTTCACCGAGATAGACAACGCCGACGGCTGGGTGTTTACATCCAACAGACCGGAAGCGCCCGTCTATGTCGTCTACAAGACCGGCGAGACGTTCACTCTCCTGAGCAACGATGGCGGCGCGACCACATCGGGCGCGGTGTTCACCACTCCCGATGGCTCGTCACTTCTTACGAAGGCGGGTTCCGACGGCCTCCCGACAGAAGCGTTTGGGGACGCCTACACGTTCTTGTTCGAGAACTGGGCGGAGACAACGGTGGATGTCGGTGTCATCCGTCCAGATGGCACTAGCGAAGTCGTGCGCGGCGCCGCGCGCCACGACTACCTTAGGGCTGCTCCAGCGCTCGCCGCACTAGGCGCCACCGAGAACCAGGTAATCGCAGCGCAGCTCGGATTTAGCGCTGCATCCTGCGCCCTCAGCGGAGCGCTTGCTCACATATCTCCGCACATCGAAATCACCGCGGCCGCCGTTGCCTGTGAAGGCTTCCTGACGAAAGGCGCGGTCTACATCGCTCAAGAGCACGCGCCAGAGGCTACATCCGCCCACGTCCTCGAGGTAGCCAACGTTGCGCTTACCGCTGCTGGCTACGACGTGCGCGGGCAGCTACTGGAAGATGTCGCTATCGTGGCTGTGGATGTCGCGCTTGGCGAGATTGTCAAATACGAGCAGCGCAAGTCCGAGCATGCCGTCGCGGTGGACGATCTACAACAGTGGCTAATCGGAGGGGCGTTCGGTAGCGATGGCATCGTCTTCCTGCAGGTAGGGCCGGGTGGAGACATCACGATCGCCGGCACATCGTTCGACGTGAGGGAGTTCTGCATCGCCAAACATGAGACCACCAACGCGCAATACGACGCCTTTGTGCAGTCGGGTGATGGGTTCGACAGCCCGGCGTGGTGGGACGATATGCCCCCGGAGTACTTGCCGCCACAGAGCGGCTTGCGCGCCCAGTGGAACAGCCGTCTCGATGCGCCACGGGACACGGTGAATTGGTACCAAGCGGTTGCCTTCACGCGATGGCTCACCGTGCGTATGGCGTGGAGGCGTGCGGATATTTCAGAGGGAGGCCTCCTGGTCAACGGTGTGGAATGGGAGGTCCGCCTGCCTACGGAGTGGGAATGGCAATGGGCGGCTCAGGGCGGCATTGAGGCGCGTGATTACCCTTGGGGCGACTGGCAGGAGGGTCACGCCGAGTATTTCGACGAAGCTGGGATATCGAACTATGAACTGACAACGGCGGCGGTTGGGTCATATCCCCTGGGAGTAGCGAAGTCTGGCGCGTTGGACATGTCCGGCAATGTGTGGGAATGGTGCCTGAATCAGGGGCGACCGCCCTACTCGACCTCCGTACACGCTACAAGTGAGCGAAGGGTTCTGCGGGGCGGCTCGTTCGTCAACGACCGCAGCAGCGTCACCTCGTCGATCCGCCTCAACAACGACCCGCTCCTCGGCCTCAGGGTCATCGGTTTTCGTGTGGGTCTGTTCCCTCCTGAGTAGTTGGGTCTGATAGGGCGCGTAGCGCCCGTCTCTGATCGCTTGCGGGCGAAGCGCGCCGCTTTGGGCGGACGTTCCGCTATCCGGCATTACGTAGCGCTCACTACCAGAAGCCGCGCCGCGAAATGAGCAGATCTGCGGCGCCGACTCACGGTATGTCATGAGGGGATATATCGGACTGCGGCCACGGTAGCCGATGCAGCATCCTCGCGGCCCCGAGCCCGTGCAGGCCGCCTGGATCAGAAGGAGCTCTGTCTGCCGGCCGTCGATGAAGACGGGGCCGTCGGCCGTGAGCGCGGCGGCCTGCTCAGGGGCGCGGCCCTGTCGTGGTCATCGCCGCGGGAGTCGCGTTTACGAGGCATTCCGTCAATTCGGGCATGTCTGCGCCGATAGTGCCCCGCGTCGCGCCGACCGGCTGCCTAGTTGCCGGCTGCGGCCGGAGGATTGCGCAGCCCGTTCTTGATGCTGTGCCACAGCGTCGCGGCGACCCTCTTGTGGCCAGACCCGCCGAACAGGTGCTCGACCTGCTCCTGTTTGAGCGCCACGCTGAATACGTACAACTCGTCCACCACGCCGAGGAGCCATCTCTCGGCGCCCGCGCGTGAGCCGATGTACAGGTCCTCGTCGTTCGTCTCCAGCTCGCCCGGGCACTCCAGCGCGTCGGTCAGCTCTCCGTTGACGTACACCTTGATGCTCTCGCCGTCGAACGTGCCGGCGATGTGCGTCCAACCGGCGCCGAGGATATATCCGCCTTGCAGTTCGTCGTTGCAGCCTTCCAACAGATCGCGCGCCTGGAACAGCACGTTGTTGTTGAAGTCCGGCATGAGGCTGTACAGCCCGGCTCCCCACGAGGGGCCCTTCTCGAAGACCGCCTGCTGATACGACATCCCGTCGTCTGGGCCGTCGCCTTCGAGGCTGACCCAGCACGCCACGGTCATGTCCTCGGTCAGGTGGAACATGTCATCGTGCGGGACGACGCCCCAACGTCCGTCGCCGAAGCGCACGGCCCCGCCCTCGTCCGGCGCCAGACCTAACGTCCCCAACGCGCCCTCCGTACCGCGGAACCCGGTGACCCATTCGACATCACCGTGGAGCGTCGCATCGTTGCCGAACCCACTGCCATCGTGCGCGACGTCACCGTCACCCTCGTCGAACTGTAGCCACAGGAGCGGCTGTGGAAGCATCTGGTCGAACCGGGCAAGCGCGACGCATGTGATGAGCAGGAGAGGAACACAGATAGCCGATACCCGCATGGGCAGCCTTCCAGTTGCGGAGTGATGACACAGGGGCCTGTGATCGGGATAGGGGCGGCAGGTTGTCCCTGCCGATCCCCTCCCACACCACCCGGCATGCGGGTCCGCACCGGGCGGTTCG
>NYZG01000277.1 GCA_002687025.1 Candidatus Poribacteria bacterium | reverse complement strand
CGACGCGCGCACGAACTCGACGAACAGTGGATGCGGGTCGAGTGGCCGCGACCGGAACTCAGGATGGAACTGGGAACCTACCATCCACGGATGGTCCCGGAGCTCGGCGATCTCGACAAGCGCCTGGCTCGGAGACACGCCACTCCACACCATCCCGGCGCGCCCGAGGCGATCTCGGTACGTGTTGCTAACCTCGTAGTGGTGCCGGTGCCGTTCCAGGATGATGGGCTGGCCGTACGCGCGGTACGCGTGCGTATCGCGGTCGTTCAGCGTGCACGGGTATAGCCCCAGCCGTTGCGTGCCGCCCTGCTCGGTGCGATTCCGCTGACTCTCCATGAGGTCCACGACCGGGTGCGGCGTGTCTGGGTCGAACTCGATGCTGTTTGCGCGCTCCAGTCCCGCCACGTGCCGCGCGTATTCGATGACCATGCACTGCAGGCCGAGGCACAACCCGAGGAACGGGATGCTGCTCTCCCGCGCGTGTCGGACGGCTTCGAGTATGCCGTCGATGCCTCTGTACCCATATCCGCCCGGCACGAGGATGCCGCTAACGCCCGCGAACGCCTCCTCGGCGTCGAACTCTCCTGTGAGTTCGTCGGACTCAATCCACTTGATCTCCACGTCCGCGTCGTTCGCGATGCCACCGTGCTTGAGTGCTTCCTTGACGCTCACGTACGCGTCGCCGTGGGACGTGTATTTGCCGACGATGGCGACCTTGACGAAATCCTGTGGATCCTTGAGACGTCGCGCCATCTCTGCCCAGCGTGTGTCGCGCGGGCCATCCTTCGGCTCCAGGCCGAGGCGCCGTATCACGAATTCGTCGAGGCCCTTCTCCTCGAAGAGCAGGGGCACCTCTTCCACGCACTCGACATCGGGCGCGCCGATGACAGCGTCGAACGGCACGCCACACGTGTGCGCGACCTTCTGCCGGATCGGCTCCTCCAACTCCGTCTTCGCCCGGCAGATGAGCACGTCCGGTTGCACGCCCAGAGATAGTAGGGCGCGCACGCTGTGCTGCGTGGGCTTCGTCTTGACCTCGCCCCACGGGGACACCTGGGCGATGAGCGTCACGTGGATGAAGAGCGTGTTCTCGGCGCCGAGCTCCATGCGGATCTCGCGAATGGCCTCGACGAACGGCGGCGTCTCGAAGTCGCCTATCGTCCCGCCCACCTCCACGAGGAGTACGTCGGCGTTCGTCTCCCGCGAGAGGCGGTAGATGCTGTCCTTGATTTCGTTCGTGATATGCGGAATGAGTTGGACGGTCTCGCCGAGGTACTCGCCCGCGCGCTCCTTGCCGATGACAGTGCTATACACGCCGCCGGTTGTCAGGTTGGAGCTGCGGGACGTATCGGCGCCCAGAAAGCGCTCGTAGTTCCCGAGGTCCAGGTCGGTCTCGGCGCCGTCGTTGGTGACGAACACCTCGCCGTGCTGGAACGGGTTCATCAACCCCGCGTCTACATTTATATATGGGTCGATCTTGAGCGCGTGAACGCTGTATCCGCGGTCGACGAGAGCCCTGCCGATGGACGCCGCGGTTATCCCCTTCCCGATGGAGGAGACGACGCCACCCGTCACAAAGATCATCTTGGCCATGCCCGACTACTGCCCCCTGCGTATGGATTGCCCCACGTGCACAGTCTGTCTTCCGCGGGTGTTTCCACAGTAGAAACGGACGGCGCCCGATCGCTCGTCGCGGCCTTCCGGTCCTTCGCCATGTCCCTGCCTATGGGGCCGGCCATGTCGGCCTCGCGCGCCCACTGAAGGATGGCGTACAGGACGCGAGAACGCAACTGCGATCCATCGAAAAACGGCCCGCTGATTCTTGCGGGAGGGCCGGCGGGAGGGATGTCCGCTCGGGTCCCACTACTGCGCCATTTCACGCCACGCCCACGTGGCGCACGACCTAGGGGGAACGCCGCGCATGTCGTTGAGGCGCCTATGGTCACACGACAGCAGACAGCCACGCGCCGAAGGCGACCCGTGAGGACCACCCATCCCGGGCTGCCCGGCGGCGCGCGATGCGTTACTATTGCAGGCGGCGCCGACGACAACCCAGCTATGAGAGATCGACGACGATGATCTTGCGCGCGAAGTACGTCATGCCGAGCAGCCACGAGGTGTTCGAAAACGGCGCGGTGCGCATCGTCAACGACGAGATCATGGACGTGGGCGAGTTCCCACGCGTCGCGCAGGGCCAGGGCGAGCCGGTGCATGACCTGGGCGATATCGCGCTGCTTCCAGGCTTCATCAACGCGCACACGCACCTCGAACTGGGCGACCTTGCCGGGAAGATCCCGCCGCCAGCGTCGCTCACCGACTGGATTCGTCGGATCATCGCCGTGCGGCCCGAGGACGCGGACGCGATCCACGCAACCGTGGCCGCGGGCGCCGAGGCGTCGTTACGCGCAGGCACTACTACGCTCGTGGACATCACGGCGACGGGCCACAGCCTGGCGCCGCTGATGGCGTCGCAGATACGCAAGCGTGTGCATTTCGAGACGCTTGGCTTCGACAGCCTCCGCTCCGAACAGAGCCTGCAAGTTCTGCGCTCGCGCCTCGATAGCGCAGGTCGAGACGACCTAACAACGATTGGCGTGTCCCCTCACGCGCCGTACTCCACATCCGAAACACTGTACCGCGAGTGCGTGCGCATCCAGGCGGAGCAGGGCCTGCCCATGTGCTCCCATGTCGCGGAGACCGTCGAGGAGGAGGAGTTCGTTCGCGACGGCTCCGGCCCGTTCGCGGACCTCCTGCGGTCGCTGGGCGTGGACCTCGACGACTGGGCGCCGAAGGGCGTGACGCCCGTGCAGTACCTGCACAAGCTGGGCTTCTTCGAGTCGTCGCCGCTTCTCGTACACGGCAACTACATACGTGACGACGACATCCCTATCCTGCGCGACCTGAACGTCACGGTCGTCTACTGCCCGCGCAGCCACGCGTACTTCGGCCATTCTGACCATCCCTTCGAGAAGCTGTTCGCTCTCGGCGTCAACATCGCCCTGGGAACCGACAGCCTGGCGAGCTCGCCCTCGCTCAGCATGCTCGACGAGATGCGATTCATCGTCGACCGACACCCCCACGTCTCCCCGGAGCGCGTGCTGACGTTGGCCATGCTGAACGGCGCGAAGACCATGAAGGTACGCGCCAGAATCGGCGGGCTGCGATCCGGGTGGAAGGCGGACATCGTGGGAGTGCGAATCCCGCCCGGGGCGTCGCGGGTCCCCGAGCGCATCCTCTCCGACGAGGCCACCGTCATCTTGACGATGATCGACGGCAAGGTCTGCTATCAGGCCGCCGACTGAAGCGGCCGATTTATCCGCCCGGTCTTCCTCTCCCGCCTGCGTTCGGTGAGAATGGCGCGGGCATGGCGCCCGGAGAGGGAAACCAATGGCAAGCACCGGCCCCGTCCGAATAGCCCAATACGGAGTGTCGCACGCACACGCGTCCGGGCACGCCTCCGTCCTCCGCGCGGACGCCGAGGTGGATTTCTACGGCGTGTACGAACCGTCCGAGGAGGCCCGCGAGTCGGCGCGGCGCTCCTCCGCCTACGAGGGCGCCCGATGGTTCGATTCCGCCGACGAGATGCTGAGCGACGACTCGATTGCCGCTGTCGCCGTGGAAGGGCACGTCCACGAATGCCTCGCGTTCGCCCGCGAGTGCGTCGACGCCGGCAAGCATGTCTGGCTCGACAAGCCCGCCGGCGATGTGCTGGAGGAATTCGAGGAAATCCTAGCGATCGCGCGGGACAGTGGGTTGCTGGTTCAGCTCGGCTACATGTTCCGCTACAACGAGGCTTTCCAGCGCATCTTCGCCCTTGCAGACGCCGGGGCACTGGGCGACATCTTTTCAGTGCGCGGCCGCATGTCCACGTCGGTCGGTGTCGAGACCCGAGAGCAACTGTCGCGCCACAAGGGCGGCATCCTGTTCGAGCTGCTGGGGCATCTCATCGATGCCGTCGTGACGCTCCTGGGTCGCCCGGAGAAGATCACGTCGTTCCTGCGCAACGACGATGGCCCGGTCCCGGCTTTCGACGACAACACGCTGACGGTCTTCGAGTACGAGAACGCCATCGCAAGCCTCACCTGCGCGGCCATCGAGAACGAGCCGTTCCCGTGTCGCCGATTCGAGGTGTACGGGTCCAAGGGCAGCGCGATCATCGAGCCCCTTGAGCCGCCCGCCCTCCGCGTATGCCTGAGCGAGCCGGGATTCGCGTACGACACGGGCGCCGGATACGACGGCCGACCTTACGAGCACGGGTGGCAGACGGTCGAGATCGAGAAGCGGCCGCGCTATGTCGATGACGTGATCGCCTTCGTCGCGGACATTCGTGGCGAGAAGCAGCCAGACCGCACCCTCGAACATGAACGAGTTGTGCAGGAGACGATACTGCGCGCATCGCAGTGACCGACGACTCGTCGGCGGGATCGCTACCGGGCAGGCGCGCGCGGACAGGCAGTACGGTGAAGGTCCGGGTCATATGCGCCGATAGACTCAGTACCATGTCCCCTAATCCCACGTCGGGGACGCCCACGTGGGAAAGGAACGCAGTCAAACCGGGCGATCCCTACATATCGTCCGGTTTGCCGCTCCAGCCTTCACCCCCGCCTTGGCCCATCACGGTCCCACATAGGTCGGCGTAGGTACACACCGCCATGCCTCGGTCGCGCACGTAGGCGAACGTGAGGTCGAGCATCTTCATGTCCGGGTCGAAACGGTCGAGCGACCAGGGGTGCCAGATCAGCGA
Organism: Candidatus Poribacteria bacterium; assembly: GCA_002687025.1. Classification (GTDB taxonomy): domain Bacteria; phylum Poribacteria; class WGA-4E. The sequence goes on along the minus strand of NYZG01000277.1, from coordinate 5,187 downwards.
GACGAAGGGCGTGCGCTCTCGCAACGCCTCATCGATGAAGACGCGGTTGAGGGCGAATTCCTGCTCGGGCGTCTCGATGTAGGCGTCGGGGATTGCGGCGGGTAGCTCCGGCGGCCAGAGCGTCAGACGGCGCATGTCGATGGGCGTGGTGTTCTTCAGGACGTTCTCGTGCCAGCCGTGACCGGGCAACTCCCACAGGTCTGGGAACCCGTCCGAGTCATATGAGAAGGGCGTTTCCAGCCGTGCGGGCAGGCTGTAGTCGGGCCCCCACAGAAAGCTGCTCACGTAGCGATACCCGGCGTCGGCTATGTGGCGCAGCTCCTCGGTGGCGCCACGCATGGCGTTCGAGAAGCCGCAACCGGGCCGCAGGCCGACGCACTCTCGCCCGAAGACGTCCTCCACGACGTCCTTGCCCCGCCGAATCTCGATCTCCCTCTGCTCAGGCGAGGCCGCGGGCCCGCATACCGGATGGTCGCGGAGCATCCTGTGGGAGTACGTGTGCGAGGCGATCTCGAACAGCGGGTCGTCCAGCAGTTCGATGTACTCGCGCGGATTGGCCTCGAGCGTCCTACCGACGATGAAGAACGTCGCGGGCATTTCGTGACGCCGGTGCGCGTCAACGATCTTGCGGCACGCAGCCAGGCACGCGGGCGATTCGGTGTCGTACGCGGCGATGTATCGCGTCATGCGTATGGGGTCTCCATCACGTCGTCCTGCGAGGGCGGCGCGCTACTTCACGACCGCCATCCTTCGCATCTTCCTGTACGGGCCCGCGCGCAGATCGAAGAAGTACGCGCCGGAGGCCACGTGCTCGCCCCTGTCGTCGCGCCCGTTCCAGTGCACGGCGCGGTCGGGCGCGATATAGACGCCCGCGCCCCGCGTGCCGAGGTCGATGTGCCTCACGGCCGCCCCGAGCGCGTCGTATATCGTGATCGTGACATCGGCGCCCTCGCTCAGTTGGAACGGTATCCACGTGTCCGGGTTGAAGGGGTTGGGGTAGTTCTGGTGCAGCGCCGACTCGGTCGGGGCCACGGGACGCAGGAGCGAGCGCAGGTTCGCGAGCCCACGTTGGAACTCGGCCCCGCGCGAGGGGTCTTGGGACCGCACGGCGATGCGCCTTGCCTGCGCAATCCACGTCGCCACAACGGACGTATGCGCGGCGCTGGGCATCGCGGGGGCGGCCTGTGTCAGCGACTCCCCGAAGTGCGCGGCGACGAACACCAGGTCGACGATGTCCACGACACCATCGCGGGTGACGTCGCCGGACAGGGCGCCATCCACGGCCCTGGGAACGCCCCCAAACGACCACGCGACGGACACCAGATCGACGATGTCGATGACGTCATCGCCGTTCACGTCCCACGGCAGCGCGTCCCGGATGCTGATGCGCAACTCCAGGGAGGCAGCATCGTCCGAGGTCGCGGCGGCGACGGTGACGAGGTATGGCTCTTCGCGCGCATGCTCGAAGCTCGGGACAAGTTCGATGGTAGCGGCGGCCCGCGAGACCGCATCCGTGCGCGCCGAGATGACGCCGACAGCGGCGAGTTCGCCGAAATCGACGGAGATGTCCGGCGGCTCGTCGCCTACGCCGGACGCGGAGATGTCGATATCGAGCCGTTCCCCTTCACGCGCGGAGAAGCTCTCGCCGGGGACGCCCCGCGATGTCGCGCCGAGCTCGATCGTCGGTAGCACTACGAGCATGAAGTCGGTTGTCGCGGCATACCCCGCGTTGTCCGTCGCCGTCAACGTGACGAACGCCACCCCCGGCTCGAAAAAAGCGTGATCGGCCAGACCGAGATCGCTCCTCGCCCCGTCGCCGAAGTCCCACTCGAATTGGGCTATCTCGCCGAACCGGGCCCAGCTCTGCGACGCGTCGAACGTCAGGGGCTCGCCCACCGTCACTAGTGGGCCGTCGATCTGTCCGGCGCCCAACGATCGTTCCAGCGCGTTCAGCTCCAGCGGATCGTCACGACTGATGTCGATATAGGGTCTCACGCGCGGCGGGGGGCCCTGGGTGACATCAGGCCCCAGTCGGAAGATGAGCGTGTCCGTCGACATCTGTCCGTCGTCATCTGTTACCGTGAGAGTCACGGTGTATGTCCCGCCTATCAACGGCCCGCCGCCATAGCTGTGAGACGCTACGGGGCCAACATCCACCGCGCCGTCGCCGAAGTCCCACTCGTAGCGCGTGATGACCCCGTCGGGGTCCCACGAGTCGGACGCGTCCAGTGCTATCGAGGGCGACACCGTCGTTAGCCTGTCCAGATCCCGTCCGCCGACGAGGATTACCGCGACGGGCGGGGCGGGCGCGACGAAGAACCGCACGTTCCCGGTGACGGGTGGGTCAAGGACGGCGCCCTGTTCGTCGATAAGCGTGACATACGCCGTCGCCGCGCGCCCATCTTGCAGACCGCGTATGGTGTCGCCGTCGGCGTCTCGCACGCCCACGCCGCCGGGTAATCCGGCGCCCTCCAGGGCGTCATCCAGGCGCCAATGCCATCCGCCGATGGGGTTCACGATGTCGACGGTGAGGGGCACGGATGTCGTCCCGGGCGGGAAGACTTGCTCAGGAAGCGGGGAGACGATGGACAGCTTCGGCGCCGCGCCCACCGAGATCGTGACGCTCTCGACAACGGCCGGGGACAACATGCGGCCGGCGCCGTTGGTAAGACCCACGTAGAGCGTGTGCGTGGAGCGGTCGTGCAACCCGACGGCCGTGGTGGTGTTTCCCGTGGGAACGGCGACGCTTCGCGCCACGCCCTCCGGGAAGGGCGCGTCGAGCCACCAACTCCATCCACCGACATGGTCGCCCGCGTCGATGGTCACAGCGACCGAGTCGGAGCCCGCGACGAGGCGTGTGTCGGGCTCGGGGGCGATGATGCTAACGTGCGAGACCAGCGATGGCGCCCGGACCGATATCCGCGCGTGCGCCCGCTCGAGCTCTGTCTCAGTGATGGTGTGTGTGGCTTCAGCGGCGTGCGCCCCATCGGGGCCGGACGCGGCAATGAGGATCGTGTCGCCGGCCTCGGCCACCGGAGCCGACGAGTCCATGCGGAAGCCGGAGTAAACGCCATGGCCGCCCACCACGCCGCTCGTGGACGATCTCTCCCATCCACGAGTCTGGTTGCGAACCACCACGGTCCAGCCGTTCAGGGGAGCCAGGTTGGCATTTGTGACGACGCCGGTGACAGCCAGGACGTGGGTTCGCGCGCGCTCCTCATCCTGGGCCGCGACGCTCGTCGCCGCCAACAGCGCGCACACGCCCAAACCGATGGCCCCTGCCCGTCGCATCTGCGTTCGTGTGCGCCGCATGGTCGACCTCCCCATCCTCGACGTGTGGCGTGAGGACAGCCATGGACGCGCAGGCCGCTTCCCACCACCCGTGTCGGGTCGCATTCTAGCCGGTGGTGCGCTGCCGGTCACGCCTGCAGTCTCGCTGTGAACGCCACGCGTGCGCGACTTGGCTGCGCGTAGGCACGAGGGCTCACGTTGGCGTCCCGTACATCTCTCCGCCTACGCACGTTCGGCGTAACGCCGCGGCCCCTTCGCAGCAATGCGGCGACCACGTGAGCCGTGCCGCCACTTCCGGTCAGTGAGCGGAGTCAACCGGACGATCGGAGGCTCGTTATACACCCGAGCTCCAGACGGCGCGGCCCGTGCGCGCACGCGTGCAGGTTGGCGCTGTTGTCACATGTCGGGGTCCGCTATGGCCGCACGGTCCGATGTCGGCTGCCGTCAGATCATCACGCTGGTTCTGGCTGTGTGCACGCCGCTTGCTGTCCCGGTCGCGAGCGGCCGCGCGCCGGCGTCATCGCAGATCGCCTACATGTCTCCTGTCGGCGGGAACTGGGAGATTCTGGCGGTCGACACAACCACGCGCGAAGTGGCGCAGTTGACGCGTAACCGCGTGGATGACTACGCGCCCCGATGGTCGCCCACCGGCGAACACGTGGCGTTCTACTCGGATGTGGGCGGCTTCAACTGGGAAGTGTTCGTTATGCGGTCGGACGGCACGGACATCCGGCGTCTGACGCATCGCCTCGATCTGGACATGGCGCCGACCTGGTACGGCGATAGAACGGTGGCCTACACGGCGCGAACCGGCAAGGCGTTCGCCGTCCACACGACGGACATCGACGCGGACGCATCCGAGCCGCTTGGCGTTCCGAGCGGCGTCGCCCTGTCCTGGTCGCCGACGGCGCGACGCTTTCTGTACGTCTCGGCAGACGCGAAGGGAACGCGTCTCAGGATCTGCTCAGGCGACGGCGACTGCCGGGACCTCCTCACCCCCGGCGCGGACGATCCCGTGATGCCGCGATGGTCGCCACGTGGCGACCAGATCACGTTCGCGGGCCATACGGCAGGCGTTCGCGACGTGTATACCATCGCCGCCGACGGCGCTCGGCTAGCCCGAATGACCAACCACCCGGCACACGACAGCCATCCGGTCTGGTCTCCCGACGGCTCCCAGATCGCCTTTTCCTCCAGACGTAACGGGAACTTCGGCATCTACACGATGGACGCCGAGGGCGGGAACATCCGCCGGCTCATCAACGTGGACGCGGGCGCATCGTCGCTGGACTGGTTCGATCCAAGGGAGCTGTCCGTTTCGCCGCTCGGGAAGCGATCGGTCGCCTGGGCTTGGTTGAGGCGACTCGGGCATCGGCCCTGATGGGCGCCGCCACGCTTCGCCTGACCGTGTGCGCCGGTCCAAGTATGCCCCAGCAGGTGGCGCCATCGCCCGCAACGTCACTGCGCGACGAACGCGATGCCCTCCTCGCCGACATCCACCTGCACAGAGTCGCCGTCGGTGAAGGCGCCCTGCAGCATCTCGATCGCCAGCGGGTCGAGCACGGCGCGCTGGAACAGGCGACGCAGCGGACGCGCGCCATACGTCGGGTCGTAGCCGTGCTCGGCGAGCCACGATCGCGCGGCGTCCGATAGCGTCACGTCTATGTGGCGCTCCGCGACGCGCTTGCGCAGGTCGGCGAACTCAAGGTCCACGATCTCCGCGATGGCGTCCCGAGAAAGCCGCTCGAACAGGATCGTGTCGTCGACGCGGTTCAGGAACTCGGGACGGAAGGAATCGCGCAGTTCCTCCATCATGAAGGGCACAGTCGTGCTTTCGAACTCGAACTTCAGCGTCACGGTCCGGCCGCCTACGTTCACCACCACCGTGGCGACATT
>NYZG01000276.1 GCA_002687025.1 Candidatus Poribacteria bacterium | reverse complement strand
CCCGTGATGAAGTTCGCCAGGTCCGACGCGAGGAAGGCGACGGCGTTCGCGATGTCTTTGTCCTCGCCGCGGCGCTTCATGGGTACGTTCTTCTCGTAGCTCTCGACGCGCTCCGTACCCGCGGCCCGGGCGCGGTCGCTTATCATGAACCCGGGCGCGACCTGGTTCACCGTGATCTCGTGCTCGCCGACCTCCTTGGCCAACACGCGCAAGACGCCGTCCATGCCCCGTTTCCCTGATACGTAGGCCGACTGACCGGCGAACGTCTGCATCGCGCACTCCGTGTTCGTCGCGATGACGCGCCCGCCGCCCTTCTCGATCATCCCTGGAACAAACGCCTTCGCCATGAGGACGTTATGCACCACGCACGACCGGTACTGGCCGTCATAGTCCTCGATCGCCTGGTCCAGCACGGATACCCAGTTGTATTGGATAACCGCGTTGTTCACGATGATGTCCGGCGCGCCTAGCTCCGCCGCGATCGCGTCCCGCATGGCGAACACGGACGCTTCGTCGGTGATGTCTGCCTGCACGGTCATCGTCCGACGGCCCAATGCGCGAACGGCGTCCGCGGTGGCCTCGGCCTTCTCTACGGCCCCGCGATAGTGGACGGCCACGTCGGCGCCCGCCTCCGCCAGCGTTCGCGCGATGACGCGACCGAGTTCGCCCGAAGCCCCGGTCACCACGGCGAGTTTCCCGGACAGGTCTATCGACACCATGCGCACGGCTCCTTAGCTCGTTTGCGACGCGTTCGCGGGCGTTCTGCGAGGGTACGGAAGGAGTCTGAGAATCACAACAGCCGGAGTCCGACCCCGGGAGCCGCGTGACGCAGGGCGCGCGGAAAGCCCTCGCCCGGAATGTTAGGACACGGCGCCAGGACGCCCCAACGACATCAGCGGGGCGGGTCACCAGGGCGCCGTTATGTGCGGGAATGTGGCGACGCGTGGTACGCGCTCCCAGCGCTTGCCGGCATGGGCGCCACTACGCCCCGGGCGCCTCGTCCGCCCTCCGTTCCAGGAGGTCCGCCAACGCCTCGGAATCGAGATAGCGCGTGCTCACGAACACGCCGTACAGGTTGTACTGGCTGACAATCTCCTGCGCGCGCGGATGGTCCCCTCGCAGGCACATCCAGTAGTCACACCACAGGCTGGGATCGTCGGACACTTCTTCCAGCCCGATTAACCTGTCATTCCAGACGTTGAAGTACTGACCCTTGGAGTATCGCGCCAGACCGAAACAGGTGTAGCCCCACTCGGTCAACAGCTGCAGAACGGCGCGCTGGCCCTCGGAATCCTCGTGAGTCTCCACGAGGACGAATGCAGCTTCGGACGACCGTAGGAGACGCTCGCCGCCTCGAAGGGCCGCCATCTCCGCCCCCTCGACGTCGATCTTGAACATGAACGGGGCGAGGAGATCGGCGGGGTCGAAGAGGTCGTCCAGCGCGGCCGCGCGCACGGCGACCGTGCCCAGGGGGGCGTGGCCTCGGGTCTCCTGGGCCCAGGTGGGTTCCAGCGAGGAGTTCGTGTCCAGGAGGTGAAGCGTCTCCTCGCCTGAACACTCGGCGACTGCCAATGCATGCGGCCGGACGATCCTCGATAGCCGGTTGCTCAGGATGTTGTGCCGAAGCAGTTCGTGATAGAACGGCGCCGGCTCGAACGCGTGTACGACAAGAGGGGCTCCGGCGGCGCGGTTGCACGCTGCGACCAGGCTGAAGTATCCGAGGTTGGCGCCGATATCGAAGTACGTCCCGCCTTCGTGAGTAGCCAGCAGCGTAAGGAACACCTCGATCGGCTCGTACGGCGCGTCCACCGCGAACGGGGCGTATTGATGCCGCATTGCGTCGTTGGCCACGGGTCCACGCATCGTGAAGCCCAGGTTCGTAGGCATGTCGATGAGCGGCTGATCGGCCTGCCGTACGGCGAACATGGGCTCAACGCGCTCGTGTCGCTCAGCGGTAAGCGCGTGCATCGCCCTCAGAATCTGCAGACGAGTCATTCCGTTCTCCTGCCGGAGCTTCGGACGCCGCTGAGGGACGGCCGCCGGGGTCACTCCGAGACGTCGACGTTGTCGTCCCAGGGCTATCGGGCCGCCGGCCAGAAGACACGGCACATGCAAGGGCACGCCAGCACGGGTCAGGATACGCACGACCGGCCCTAGGGTCAAAGCTCGGCTTGGCGGGCATAGCACAGTGGACCTGTGAGTCGGCCGAGCGCTGGGCCCGGCACTCGGTGGGTCGGCGATGCGCTACGGCCAGCGGAGCTACACAAGGCAGCGCGCAGCGAGGCCGAGATCGCGGGACGGTCGGCGCAAGGCGAGGGCAGCCTTGCGCCGACCGTCCCGCGACGGCAGGATGTCTGTCGGAACAGGAGGCGGCAATGGACGCGGAGTGTCTCGACCATCGACTGACCGACGAGGAGCGCGAAGCGTTCCGGCGCGACGGCTACTTCATCGTGCATGATGCCCTGCGCGCGGACGACGTCGCCGCGCTGTGCGAGGCGACAATGCGAGTCGATGCGGAAGGTCGTCGCGAGCAGGATCTCGGCCCACGCGACCGTTTGAGCGTAATGGACTTCATCGGGCGGGACGACACCTTCGTCGAGCTCTGCGACCTGCCGACGACGTTCGCGAAGGTATGCGACATCCTCGGCTGGAACATCCAGATATACCATTCGCACCTGGTCGTCACGCCGCCGTGGCAAGCGACCGGCAAGCGCGACATGGCTTTCGGATGGCATCAGGACAGCGCACGGCTCAACCTCGAGATGGAAGTCGACCCGCGGCCGATGGTCTCGATCAAGGTGGCGTACTTCCTGAGCGACTGTAGCGACGTGGATCGCGGCAACTTCTACGTGCTGCCGGGCAGCCAACTGCAGAACTCCATCGACTTCCCGGAGGGTGGGCGGAAAGCGTTGCCGGACGGAGCCGTCCCGGTCCTTGCTCCCGCGGGCTCCGCAGTACTGTTCGACAGGCGCCTGTGGCACACGGCCAGCGCGAACTACTGGACGGACCCGCGACTCGTGCTGTTCTACGGATACAGCTACCGATGGCTGCGGCCGCGAGACAACGTCACGATGTCGCACTACTGGGACAGGCTGGACCCCATCCGCAAACAGCTTTTCGGCGCCGCTCCCACGGGTGGGTACGGGTACACTTCCCCGACCGACGCCGACGTCCCTCTGCGGACGTGGCTCTCCGAGCACCTGGGGCCGGACGCCGTCGCGCGCTGATCGCGCGCACGAGGAGACACGACATGCCGAGACGTATCGGGCCCGTCACGCTGACCGCGCTCTGCCTGGCGTTGCTTCTCTGCGGCGCGCGGAGCGGCCTCGCGACGGGCATCGCGGACAACGTGTACACCAACGACGAGTTCGACTTCACCATCGGCCTGCCAGCAGAGCTCGCCGAGGCCGGGTGGCGCGTCTTCGAGGGTGAACCGGGCCTGAGCTACGCGGTGTTCGAGGGGCCCGAGGTCGAGACGATCACGGTGTACGTCGAGGAGCTCGTCGAGGTGGTCCCGTTGGAGGCGTTCGTCGAGATATCGCTCTTCATCTTCCCGCTCATCTTCGACGACTGGCTGGAGGAGTCCTCGCTGCTCATCGACGTGAACGGACTGCTGGGGTATGAAGTGGTCTACACGACCACGATCATCGGCATACCGACGCGCGCTGTCGAGTACATGTTCGTGACTGACACGCACTCGTTCACGATGTCCGGGCTGTTCCTCGGCGATCCGTTCCCTTTCCCGCTGAACGAGTTCCGATCGATCGTCAACACGTTCACCTTGGACCTGGGCCCGACCACGGATGTCTCACCGGCGGCGTCCGCTTTGACCCAGTGGGCCAGGCTGAAGGGCGCGCGTCGGTAGGCGACTGGCGTGTATTCCGAGTAGACGCGCCGGGCCCGTCCACTCCGTAGGAGCCCCAGCGGGCTATTCGCGCGCCAGCGTCCCGTCCGCGTCGATGCGCACCTTCCAGCGCGCCCCGGTGTGATCGCCTACGCTGAGCAGCTCGCCATCCCAGGCGACATCCACCGGCTCTCCCGCGACTGAGACCGCCCACGCAAAGTCCGTCCTCTGGGCGGAACGTCGGAAGACCGCCATCGGGACGCGATCCTCGAGGTGGTTCCCCACACCCGTGCCCGTGATGACGACAGTTTCCTCGTTCGAAGCCAGTGTGATCGCGACGGCGAGGCCGTCGGCGACTTCGCCACGTAGCGTTACGCCTTCCGCGTTCCGCGCCCGTCCGTCGCGCATGTGGCGATAGCCCGGCGCCTCGGCGTCCTCCCAGGGTTCAGCATCCGGCACGTCGGTCCAGCGGCCGAGTTGATGATAGGCGATGTCGAACATCCGCTCGCGGTCGGCCTCGACGCGATCCACGAAGACGATCAGATCCTCGTTGAGCAGCGCGACGGTCCTCGTGAAGCGGACGCCGTCGTAGATATCTCCGGCCTCGGCCGTGACGTAGTCGACGTCACCCGCGGAGCCGAACGCGAGGAGCTTTCCCGTCGCCGTCTGCTGCGACTCGCCGTCCACGATGAGCGTGTTGTGCGCGAGGGTAGTCCGGTACCAGCTACTCTGGATCGGCTGACCGTACCGCGCCGTGCCAGGGTCAATGGCAATCTGATGTCCGCGCGCGTACAGGACGAAGTTGAGCTTGTCGGGATGCCCATGCCCGCCGCCGTGGGGACCGTACTTGAGGCAGAGCCATGTAGCGTCCGGGCCTTCGCCACGCGCCAGGATCGCGTAGCCGGACTCCGGGTGATTGACGCTCCTCCACTCCCGCCCGGCCGCGTCGCTGGCGACGTCCTCGCCAAACCACAGGGCGAAGTCGCTGTTGCGTCCCCCTTCGGCTAGCAGGTCGACGTATTCCGGCGCGCCGTAACGGGCGTACCCAAGTTCGTACATGGACGCGCGGCCCGCCAGGTCCACCGCCCCGCTGTCGTTGAAGGCGGGAAGCGTCAGGTCGGGCATGGCAAAGCGAATGGGCGCGTCGAACATCCCGCGGAGGGCGTCGCCGTAGAGGTCGATGCCGCAGTTACGGGCGGCTTCGGTAAGCGGCCACAGAGAGGACATCGTGTAGAAATGGTAGCTCCACGCCCCCTCCCACCAGGCCCCGTCGGGCGCGACGCCTTCGGCCATCTGCTTGCGGTATCCGCTGTCGGGATTCTCGATCGCCTCCCAAATGAGGTCCGCGTCGCCAAGTAGGAAACCTACGAGACCGACGGCGCTGTTCTTCCAGCATTGGATATTGTGGACGCCCATCTTGTGCGGCAGGATCACGTCGCGGGCGGCGGGGAGGAACAGCTTGTCTGCCAGCGTGGCGCGGTCGTCGTCGCTCAGGGAGTCCCAGATCAGGTCGGCCCCCTGCGCCATGCGGATCAGCCATGTCGACTCGTCCAACGTCTGAGGGCCGACGCGTCCTCCGCCGATCTTCGGCTCGTTGCGGGTGGTGTGCAGAGGGTAGTCGAGGTACCTGTCGGCGTATGCCAGCAGGATTTCGCGGGCCTTCGTGGCGTACTTGTCGTCGCCGGTTATCTGAAACGCGACGCCCAGGCGCTCCACGGCCGTGGCCCATCCACCGTGCTTCTGTGCAAGCACGATGCCGTCGAAGTCCCGACTGGGATCGGTGGGATCACCCAGGTACACGTCGCCGTTGACCGGATCGACGTGCTCCCATTCCCAGTCGCCGATCTGCTTGCCCGTCCTGAGCGTGGCTCCCGACTTGGGCGAGGCGTACCAGTGCCACCAATTCGACCCGCGCGGCGGGAGGACGATGTCGTCGTTGAGGACGCCATCGGCGTAGCTGAGCACGCCGTCGAGCCGCCTGCGGGCCCAGTCGTGCTTCGCCGCGCGGTCGTTCAGGGCGCGGACGCCGTCGGCATTCAGCAGAAGGCGCGGATGCGCCGGCAAGTCGAGTGGCTTCACGATGCTCACGGTCGCCTCCAAGGTCGTTTCCGGCGCGGGCGCTACCCGCGCGTATAGCTTGCGCTGCCATCGTTGCAGTGGGGCCAGCTGAGCGACGGTTGAGGCCGCGCCCCGCAACTCAAGCTCGCGCTGCACGACGCCGTCTGGCTCAATGCGCTGCCCGTCCCACACTTCCGCGCGCGGGCCCATGGTGACGGAGATAGGGTCGGACGTGAGGTTCCACAGCGTCACGGGAGCGTACATCTCTCCGTCCCGCTCCCGCGGCCGCCCGAGTTCCCAATCGAACACGGCCGGCACGGCCATCACCGAGTCTAGGTATAGCCTTGGCGTGGCGCCGTCGGCTACCTGCGTGCGGAAGGCGATGTACCGGCGCTCCCTACTAGGCGTCTCGCCCCAGTCGTCCCACGTCGGCTTCGCGAGCGGCAACGAGACGCGCGTCCACTCCCCTGCAGCCTCGCCCATCGACGGCTTCCACGCCTCGTAGACCGCTTCCATTCCGCCCGCCAGAGGGTAGTTCCGCACCTTCACGAGGAACCCCGTGAGGCCGTTGCCCTCGACTTTCCAGCTGAAGGTCAGCTGCTGCGCGTCGGACAGATCGACTCCCGCCTCGCCGTGCAGCAGGTACGTGAAGTTCGCGCCCGACGTCAGATCCACGACGACCGCGTGACCGCCGTCGGCGGCATCGTCGGTCAGCCGGACGTCTCGGCCCCAGCGGCCGAGCGTCTCGCCGTCGTCGATCACGATGGGCGCGAAGCGCGATGGCGGCGCGACGGCCGTTGCCGAGCACGCGGACAGAACCGCGAGGGCGAACAGTGCACGGAGCATGGGCAGATGTCCCTGGCCGGTCTCAGGTCGACGAGTCTACGTATGACCATAGCCGGCGGTTGCGCGCGCGGGTCGGCGGAGCGTCAGGTAGGCGCGGATTGGGTCCGCGCCGCGCTCCTTGGAGAGCTCGAACCCGAGGCTTTCGAACATCCGGCGGCTGCGGGGATTGTAATCGGCGACATCGCATGCGAACACGACATCCGCGCGCTCCGATTCGAACGCGAACTCGACCAGCAGCCGCACGGCCCTGCTCCCAACGCCCTTCCCCCAGCAGTCCTTCTCGCCGATGGTGATGTCGATCCGTCGGCAGTCGTCACTCGGGTGGAGGCGGCGTAGCCAGTCGAGGTTGAGCCGCTGCAGCCAGCACTCACCGACCGGCCGACCCGCCCACTCGATGATGAAGCAGTACGCGTCCTGCGAGACCCCGCGATATATGCCCTGCGTCTCCTCCAGCGACCGAGGCGGCACACCGGGGCCATCGGAAAAGTGCAGCACGCCGACATCCCGGTTCCACGGCAGGAGGATGTCCCAATCGCCCTCGGTCATCGGGCGCAGCCGGACCTCGCCGTCGGATAGCGCCATGCTGTGCTCGCGTATCCGCTCAGCGGCAGGCGTGTCATGTGAGGGTGTCACGGTCGTCGTCCTTCTGCTTCTCGGCAGTCGGTAGTCCGAAGTCAGTTCGCCCGGTGCGGTACTTGCCCGTGATAAGCCGGGAGACAGCCTTGAGCGCGCCGATGACCGCGCAGACCCCGATGCTTGCCCAGGCCAACGGCATCAGCATCGGCACGAGCACGCCTCTGACACGTACCAGCGGCAGCAGCAGCGCGACCCCGACGAGGCCCACCCCACCCAAGACAAGGGCGCCACCGGTCTTCCATCGGGCGCGCGCAACGTTCGCGCGGCGACGCGCAAGATCCTGGAACACGCCGGGCCGACGGTCTTCGGCGCCTGGCATCACCTCGCTCCGAGCTTGGCCTCAAGGAACTGCATGACCGTGGCAAGGGCGGCCTGCACCTGCGCGTCGTCCTCGTCCCACTCGAAGCCGTGCCCGCCGCCGTCGATCGTGACAAATCCATGATCCACGCCCGCTGCCGCCAGGGCTGCCGCCATGCGCACGGACTGCTCGTACGGAACGTCCGTGTCCTCGTCTCCGTGCAGCAGGAGGGTGGTCGGGTATGCCGCCGTCACGTGGCGCTCCGGGCAGTACGCGTGCAACGACGCCAGGTCCGCGCCGCCGACCTCCAATGGCCACACCCCCTGCTGACGGCACCAGAGGTAGAACTTCCCGCGATCGTCATGTCCCGTCCCGTTGGAGATAGCGTCCGTGCCGACAGCGGCTCGCGCGTCGGCCTCGGCCACGAGCTCCTGCTGGCGGTAGAAGTCGTCCGGTTCGGAATACCACGGTCCAACCAGGTCGCCGTACCCGTAGAACGAGATCAGCGCCAACGGAGCGGGCTCGGCGACAAGCCCACTCATGAGCGTGAGATACCCACCCGCGGAGTGGCCCACGACGGCCATGCGCGCGGGATCGACGCGCAACGTGTCTTCTGCGTTCTCGGCGATCCACGCGAACGCATGCTTCAGGTCGTCGATGATGTCGGGCAGCTTCGTCTCCGGCGCCAGGCGATAGTCGATCGACACGACGGCGTAGCCGGCATCCAGATACATGTCGCGGTGCGACCCACGCATCCACTGCCGCCCGCCCACGATGAGTGCGCCTCCGTGGATATACACAAGCGCCGGCCGGATGTCGTCGCCGGGAGCGCGGTAGACGTCGGCGTGGACGTCGTGGCCGTCCACCGTGCGGTAGACGTGCGTCTCTTCGGTGACCTGCGGCATGTGATCCTCCGTGGCGGCGCCGACCCATGTGGCGATGGCGAGGGATGAGAATACGGCGAGCGCTCGCGTCCGTCGACGGGCGCCTATGGCGTCGTGCATGCCGGCTCCTGACCGTGTGTGTGCGGCACACGTTAGCGCATCGCATGCGGCGTGTCCATCCGCGCGCGTGGGCGAGGCGCTTTACGCGGCGGGCGCGCTGGTGCATAAGAGACGAGATCGGCCCAGGAACAGCACGGCGGCTCAGACCCCACACGCAGGGAGCGTCGAGATGGCGAAGATTCCGGTAGGACTACAGATTTACACCGTCCGCGAGCAGATGGCGGAAGACCCCGTAGCTACGCTGAAGGCCGTAGCGGACATCGGCTACGCGGGCGTCGAGGGCGGGACGCCGTCCGGCATGACGACCGACGACTTCCTCGCGGTGCTTTCCGACACGGGGATGCAGGTCATCGGCGGCGGCGCTTCGGCGGCGGACCTACAGAACGACATCCAGAAGGTCGTGGACAACTGCGGCGCCCTGGGCATCAACACGGTAATGATGGGCTTCGGCGGGAACCTGAGCGAGAGCGAATGGCGTACGAGCGTCGCCGGCCTCGCGAAGGGCTGCGCGAACGCGGCCGCCAATGGCATCCGCGTGCTGTACCACAACCACGCCCACGAACTCGAGCAGAAGGTGGGCGACGAGGCCTGCCTCGACTACCTCCTGTCCAACATCCCGGCGAGCGACATCGGCGCCGAGCTGGACGTGTACTGGGTGAAGACCGGCGGCGAAGACCCCGGCGAGTATATCCGCAAGTATGCCGGCCGTACGCCGTTCCTCCACATCAAGGATCGCGCGCCCTCCCCCGCCGACGAGGAGTGCCCCTTCGCAGAGGTCGGACACGGCATCCTCGACTGGGACGACATCTTCACGTCCGCCGAGGCCCAGCCGGGCGTCGAGTGGTACATCGTCGAGCAGGACCGCTGGACGCGTCCGCCCATCGAATCCGCGAGGCTGAGCTTCGAGTTCCTGGCGGCCCAAGGGAAGGTATAGGAGACGCGACGGCGCGGTTCGCAAGGGAGGTCGACGCGCGGATGCAACACGCGGCAATCACCGGTCGGCATGCGCTGCACTTCGACATCGTCGGCGGCTCGGGCGAGCACTCCACACGCGATGTCGAGGTGTACGCCACGCGCGAAGAAATCGAGCAACTCGCCACGCAGGGGTACCTCTTGCGGGAGCGCCTGTTCCCGCAGGAGGAGCTGGAGCGCCTTCGCGAGGCGATGGACGCCGTCGAAGCGGACGAGGCGCGCTCTGAGCACATCGCGCGCGGGGTCCACTTCGGCGGCTGGTTCCCCCGACATCTCATGGACAAGCATCCCACGTTCCTGGAGCTAATAAAGTTCCCGCCCACACTGTCGGTGGCGCGGGCGGTGCTGGGCCCCTATGTGAACATCCGGCAGTTGGGCGCGCGCGTCAGCTACCCGGGCGAACCCAATCAGCAGACGCACTGGCACATCCACCGACGCCACGTGCCCGAACCATCCCCGGCGTTCTACGTCTACCCGCACACGATCGACTGCCTGATCTACCTCGACGACACCGACGACGCCTCGGGGCCGTTGGCGATCCTGCCCGGCTCCCATCTGGGGACGCACGACGACATCGCGTCCGGCGATCTGTCGGAGAAGCCCGAGCAACTCACATTGCGCCTTGCCGCGGGAAGCTGCGTCGTCATGCACAGCAACATCTGGCATCGGGCGTACCCCACCACGCCGCAAGGCCGAAAGCGCCGTCTGCTGATTCTCTGCTACGGGCCGACGTGGATGCGGCGATCCGCCTTCGGCGTAAAGCCTGAAGACGGCCTGCGTGATCGGCTGCTCGCAGAGACCGACGACCCCGAGGTACGGGAACTCCTGGGCGTTGGAGGGTACCAGTAGGGCGGCCGTCGTAGGCGCGCATTGGCGGCCCGCGGTGCATCCACGCGAGAGGATAGAGGACGGCAGCTCTGGCAGGCATGGCGACGGGTGCAGCCTCGGCCGACCCGCGCAATCGGTTCTGTAAGGAGCGCCCGTGTCCGACAGCACGTCCTACAGCATGTCCGACGACGCGCCGTGGATTGAGCTATGCCATGCCGCATGTCTCGACGCGGGCGTGCTATGCGACGGCGTCCGCGTGCTCACCACCTGGGATCGCGGGTATAGCTGGAACGCCATCTACGAGATCGACTCGGGCCATTTCGTCAAACTGTACGGCCCGCGCTCGATGACTCTGTACCGCATGGAGAGGACGCTGCTCGAAATGGTGGCGGGCGGGGCAGTCTCGGCGCCACGCATCGTGGCCGCCGGGAAGCCGTCCGAGGCGCGGCCGTATCTCATCTTGACGCAGATGGCGGGCGAGACCGCGGAACACGCCTGGGACCGCATCCCTCGACGCGATCAGCTCGGGGTAGCTCGTGAGTTAGGCGCAGCGGTCGCGGCGCTGCACGCCACCGACCCGGGGGTTCTCGCCGACACCAGGGCTCTGCCGGGTTCTCGCAGAGAAACCGCCCCGATGAACATGGCGAAGAACTGCGAGCACATCGAGGCAACGGAGGGCCTTTCCGCCGCCGAGGCCGACGAGTTCACGGCGTTCATCCGCGACGAAGGCGCCGCCCTACTGGCCGAGACCACGTGCATAGTCCACTGCGAACTGACGAACAACCACATCTACCTGCGGCAGGACGGCGACCGGTGGCGGCTGTCGGGCCTGATCGACTTCGCCGACGCGATGGTCAGCGCCCCGGAGTTCGACGTGGCATGGATATGGCCCTGGACGTTCTCGCGCGACGCCGAGGCGATGCGCGCGTGCCTCGACGCCCTCCACGACGGCCGCCCTCGCCCCGACGACCTCGCCCGCCGATGCCTCGCAGCGACGCTCTGCAGCTACTCGGCCGAGGGGCTGTGGGATGAATACATCCCTCGACGCCGGGGCCAGGCGTCCGTCGCAGACATGACCGAATGGCTGTTCCCCGCAGCCACGTTCGGCCCACGCGTCTAACCCCCTGCCGACCACTCGAACTCCTCGTCAACCGGCCAGATAGGCCGCGTCAGGTGGCGGTACGGCAAGCGCGCATAGTCGACCGTGCTAACGCCCGGCGTATCCAGTTCGATGGTCCCCGCGACGATCGGATCGAACGACGCCCGGTGCGCCTGGTTCGATTTCACGACGATGATCTTCTTGTCTTCGAGTTGCACGCCCGCGCTGCGGAAGAAGTCTCGATCCTTCCCGGTCGAGTGCTGCGAGAACACGACGTCGATGTTGTTGCCCATCCGCATGACGACCCGCGCGCCGACGTTCACGCGTTGCCACGCGTCGCGATTCACCTCGCGGCCCCATCCGCCGTGGGTCGGGCCGCAGATGGTGTAGACGCCGTCGTCGATGGCTTTCACGGTGGCCGTGATGTGCACGGGACGGTAGAAGCGCTGGTCGATCGACGCGCCCACGGACATCGTCACCGTCGCCCCGACGCCGGCCGCGATGCCCGCCTGCACGGCGTTCGCATCGCGGATGGTCAGCGCGCAGTCGTGCGCGTCGTGCCGGATGAGGCTGTGCAGGATGTCGGGGCCGTCGGCCGGCGTGGCGCTGCCCGGGTCGTCCCCGAGATCGACGAGCAGGATCGGCTGATCCTCGCGTTCCAGCGCCATCCGCACGCCCGCGTCGATGGGATATATGCGCCTTACCGTGCGCAACTCCTCGCGTCGGTCCCAGAGCTCCTGCGCCAGCTCATTGGCCAGTCGCCTCGCGAGGAGGCGGTCGCCGTCCGTCGTCGCCAGCACGCACATACCCGCGTCGGGCGAATCGCCATAGCCATAGCCTCCGAGGATCGTCACGTTCACGACGCCGGGCGCCTCTTCTATCTCTGCCCGCCGCAGGTTCAGTTGGTACAGGAGCAGTCGCTCTTCTTCCTCGCGAATGTGTCCCCACGTGCTCTGCCCGATGTTCGGGCCGATGATCGGGACGAACACGCGTTCGGTGACCGGCGCGATCTCTCCGGCCAGCCACGCGCGCAGGCAGCCGGCGGCCTCCTCGCCCCGCTCGTAGCCGTCGATGTGCGGATTCGTGTTGTTGGGGAACGGGACGATCTGTTGCGTTTCGTAGTCGCTCATGATCGCGTGAAAGTCGTACGTGCCCACCATCGGGGTGTCCGCGTACACATCGCGAATGGCGCGGATGAGTTCACCTTCCGCGTCGTTGTAGGGGTCCTCGCCGACCATGGCCCCGTGCAGGTCTATGTAGATGGCGTCCAGCGGCGCCGCGGCCCGGAGGCCGTCGACGATCATGTCGCGCGCCTGCTCAAAGGCGAGACGTCGCACCGTGCCGCCATTGCCGAAGCGTATGACCGCAGTCGGGACGAGCTCCGCATTCGCGCCCTCCATCCCGTCGATGAAGCCGCCTACAAAGCTCTTCGGGTGCGCAGTGGTGAGCACATCCGCGCCGCGCGTCACCGTCGCCGTGTCGAGTGAGTCGTTCGTTTCGAGTGCGAACGTGTTCGTCTCGTGCCAAAGCCCGGCGACGCCGATACGCATGCTGTCCTCTGCCTCCCATGTGTCCACGGGCCAGGATGCCACACAGGGCGGCTGGTCGGAACACGCTGAGCGAGGCCCGGTTGCGGGATGGCTACGCTTGGCCGCGTTTCTCCCCGATGCCGAGTGTGTCCTGGCAGTAACGGATGCTCCGGTCCAGGTGGGCGCGCTGCTGGAGCGTCATCGCGGCCTCGTACTCCGACGGCAGCTCCGTCCCGCGGCCCCCGTCGGCGACCAACATCGACCCCATGTAAGGCCCGCCCGCCTTCGCGAGCGCGACGAACTGAGCGAACTCCGACGCCGGCGTGTCGGGGTACGCCTCCCAATACTCCGGCTCCAGGTAGTTCAGCACCTGCGGCGGCCGTCCCGCGATGATCTCGACGGTGAGCGAGGCGTCCGGGCATCGGCGTTCGAACTCCCGTACCCAGGCGTCCAGGCCGATCGTGCCGTCGCCCATCGGCAGCCACTGCATCGCCACGCCGCGTGGATGCTCCCAGACGGCGGCGTCCCGGATGTGGCTCGTCACGACGTATGGCGCGAGATGCTCCAGCGCCACGAACGGGCTCTCGCCGGCCCACACCGCGTTGCCCGTGTCGATGCACGCGCCGACGTACTCCGGCCCGGCGGCCTCGATGAGCCCTCGCAGCTCGCGTGCTTGTAGGTCGCCCGCGTGGTTCTCGATGGCGACCTTCACGCCCATCTCCAGCGCGAGATCGCGCACGGCACGGCACGTCTCGACGGTGGCGGCGATGTGCGTCGTCAACGGCTCCTCCGTCCGCCGGTCGGCCCGGCCGCCGAGCACGCATCGCACGAACGGCGACCCGACGATGTCCGCGACGCGGATCATCTCGGCCAACTGCTCGGCCGCCGTGCCGCGCTCATCGCTGAACCACGTGGACGTCTGGCAGATGGAGAGCATGCCGACGTTGACTTCGATGCCGAATTCGTCGGCGCGCGCCTTGACCGTCCTGAGATACTCCTCGTCGAGGCTGTCGAAGTAGCCGCGCTCCGAGAACTGCACCGCGTCCAGTTGCATCTCCCGCGCGTATTCGAGGTGCTCGAACGCGCCCCATCCGAGCGATCTCAGACTGTACGTATCTACGCCCAGCTTCACAGCGTACCTCCCTGTGTCCTGGGGGATGATGGCGCGTACCCAGGCCACGGCCAAGCGTCCGCGAGGCGCGCCTGGTTGTGCGACGCGGCCGAGGCGTGTGAGGCGCACTGCAGGCCCGCCATCGCGAACGGGCCGAACCGTTCACGCGGGCCGATGCTCAGCACGCGCGAAGCTGTCGGACGACGCTCATTCCTCTGAGCGGGCGTCGAGTCGGGCGGGCTGGAGATGGAGCTGGCCGGCCCGGCGAGGGCTTCGCGCGTGTACCGGCGGCGGGCCGTCCCGACGTGCCACGTCATCGTCTCGGAGGACGCCAGACGCCTGCGCCGCTGTAGGCGCGACGAGGGAAGGCCCGCAACTGCCCGCGGCGACGCTACCGTCGCCGCGAATGACCGACCATTCGGCCGCTCACGCTACGGTCGGGCCGCGCCGTTGGCGACACGCCACCGACGATGGGCCGGCGCCATCACGAGGAGAATTCGGCCACCTTCCATGTTCCGTTGACGTTCACGTGGATTCCATTGGTGTTCCACCGGATGTCGCCTGACTGACCGCCCGGTAGGGCTCCGGTCGTCTCTGCAAGTCGCAGCGTGTTCCCTTGCACGGTCACATCGCCTGCGAACGTCGCGGAGCCGTCATCGCTCAGAGTAAGAACGTGGACCTCGTCGCCGGCCATGAGCGCGAGAGAGCTCCCGGCCTCGGCGGTGCCGACGCGCATTTCGTTGACGGAGCCGACATACGAAACTCGTGCCTGTGTCAGGGACGATGGGCTTGCGAAGTAGATGTTACTGCTGCCGCCCGCCCGGGTGAGAAGTACCATGCCGACGTTTGGGTCGTTTTCTACGACGATGCCGTCGGCCGAAGCAGGCGCCGTCCAACTGGGGGCGTTCGGCACGGCCTTCGGGCGGACATGCAGCCAGCCAAGGGGTGTCTCCGGCGCCTCCGTCGGCGGGTCAAATGCCGCGATAGGCCCGATGCTGACCCGCGCGTTGGAATCGACCTTATTCGCCAGCCAGACATGCCCGACTCCCACGGGGACGTCGTCCTCCGCGACCCGCAGGTAGTTCACCAGCGGCTTGGTGGTCGCCACGACGAGTTTCGCGCCCAGAGACGCCTCAATCGCCTCGATTTCCTCGTCGCGCTGGTTCATGTAGGCGGTGTTGACCTGGGTCGTGCCGTCGTCGTTGGGCGGCGTGAAGGTCTTGGTGTCGCCGGGGTATTCCGCTGCCATGGGTTCGTCTCCTTACCGGGTGTTGACGATGTCGCGAGGCGGCGTGAGAGTGGCAACAGCGTCGATCATGGCTACCTGGCCCTCCCGAGCTGCTTGAGCCAGCCCCACTGCATCAGCGCGCGGTGTGCGGGCATGACCGTGGTCGCCCTTTGCGGCGGGATCCATTCGGGTGCGTAATCGAGACCTCCCTGCGGCGTGAGGTTCCTTTGGTTGGCGCCATCTGGGCTGATCACGTGTATGTCGCCCCGAAGCGCCAAGGCGATCTCCGTCCCATCGGAAGACCACGTGGCGCCGGAGAGCGCGCCGTCGAAGCGACCCACCTCGCGGACACTGCTCCCATCGACAGAAAGGGCGACCAGCCCAGACTGATTTCCGCCTGGCGGCCGCTCAATGAGTATCTGAGCGGCATCAGGCGACCATGCAGGATCAGCATCAGTGACCCGGTCGTCCGTCAATCTGCGTGGGTTCGACCCGTCAGCGTCCATCACGTAGATCTCGTCGCGTATGGCTTCCGGGGGCCAGCCGACGAAGTCTGTGCTGTCGCGCGTGGACCTGAACACAATGTGCTTGCCGTCTGGAGACCAGTCTGGCTGACTGTCGGGCCTGGGAATGCGAGTCAGATTCTGGACGTTCTTGCCGTCGGCATCCATAACGAAGATATCCGTGTCGTGGCCCTGCTCGCGGTCGGATACGAATGCGATCTTCGAGCCATCCGGGCTCCACGCGGGGTGAATGTCGGACGCAGGATGTTCCGTCAAGTTGCGCCGGTTCGCGCCGTTGGCGTCCATGATGTAGATGTCGCTCTGATCCCGCTCGTCGCGCCTGTGAAAGAGGACTTGGGCAGCATCGGATGACCACACTGCGTTGGGGATACCGTCGTACAGCAGATCCTGCGAGCCAGTGGCCACGTCCACGGAGTACAGGCCCACGGACAACACTTCTGTCCCCACGTCCCTCAGAGAGCCGAATGCAATCCTACTGGACTCAGCGGCCGCCGGGGATACACACAGGAATGCGCAGGCCAGGGCCGCAAGCAGCGCGAGTGTTCCTAGACGCATCATCGGATCGCTCTTACACAAGTCCGGGCTTCTGGAAAGCGAGGGAGGATACAGGAGACGGCTCATCATTCAGATACAGGTCGGCGCGATATTGCGCTGCGGCGCCCGCCACCCCAGGCGCCTCCTTGCCGTCGTCGTCCCCGTTGTCCCAGAAGCCGTCCCAGTACGCTGTTGTCGCGGCAAGAACAGGACCCAAGGACGTGGGCGGCGCGTCGTACTTGCCATGCGGAACCACCGGGTCTCGGTAGTCAGGCGTCTCATACCCCTCGGTGATGGTGCGCACGAGCTCGTTCGGGTTCGGCCCGTCCGTGCGGCGGATTTCTATCTTCACAATTACCCGCTCGCCGAGGACGAACTCACCCAGGACGAGAGCGTTTGCGTGCCCTTCCTCCTGCATGATGGTCGTCGGCGCGATGTGATACTCGATATAGAATCTCGTGTCGTTGGGAGCCACACCGACTCGCTTCACTGCCTTGATACCGGTGGTGATGAGGTCGCCGGACGGCTGGTCGATCCACACGTCCGGTATGCCTTCCGTGCCGCCGCCGATCTCGTTCTGGACGGCCTCCGCATACTTGCGGGAGTTCGCCTCGGTCCACTGATGCCACGCGCCGTCGTTCTCCGGGTCCTCTCCCACCTGGTTCCAGCCTACCAACCAGAAGCCGGTCAGGCGGAAGTCGTTCAGGTGGGCTTCCCATTGCCTGCGCATGTTCAGCATGACGCGGATTTCCTTGTGCGCGTCCACGTGCATGGGGAACAGCGCGTTCTGCTGACGAGAGAGACCCATGGCCGGCTGGAACGTAAGCTTCGACGCCGGATACTGCCCCGGGCCCTCGGGGAACGTGGCACGCAGGCTGTCTGTATCCAGGCCCGTGTACGGGTCCTTCGCGGAGAGGAACGTACTCCAACTCATCCACGGCGGGTTGTCCGCGACCTCCAGGCTGACGGCGCCCTTGAACGGGTCGAACGTCCTGGCCACGTGCTTGCGGTAGTGCCAGCGATTCGATGGCGACGCCCAGGGATAGTAATCAGGGAGCAGCACCAGCCCTGCGGCGTCCATGTTCGTTCCCTTGAACGAATCCACCCATGTCTTGAAGAGCGCCGGTATCTTGAACTTCCACTTGCCGTCGACCACCGTCCACGTTGCCCTAGAGGCAGGCGACGTGATGATCATCTGTTCGGCCCAGTAGTACGGGAAGTTCACGCCGGTCTCCGAGGTCTCGCCTCCCCCTCCCGCCACGAACTTCTGCGGATTCTCCTGTCCCGTCTGGACCGCCTCCGCGGTGTCGTACACATCGGAAGCCGTCCACGCGAGGTACCTCGCGAAGATCTCGTCGGCGAAGTGCCAACCACCGACGTACGGCTCGAGCCCGTCCTGCTGTATCTGCCAACACAGGCCCTGGACGTACGGCTTGACGTCGGTCTGTGGGTCCCATGCGCCCAGCGGCCATGGTGGTGGGGGCGGCTCTGGCGGATCAGGGATGACCTGGCCGTGCACCAACCCGCACAGATGTCGCGAGGTGAGCCCTTTGATGGCTCCGGGGCTCTCGCCGAGCTCCGCGGTGGCGTCCCTGATCGCCTTGAGGTAGTTGATCCAGCCGTTGATGTTGTTCGTGATGCGGTCGTCGGCGTCGGGCGGCTCGTTGTCGCCCGCGCCCCACTGCGTCTGCTCTCCGTTCGACTGTATCAGATTGCACGCCTCGTACTGGATGGACGACTCGCCCTCGTACACGCGCTTGATCTGGTCCTTCAGCGCCGTCTACCCGCCATTTACAGGGGGCGGAGTTCCGTTGACCGCCCACATGCCTACTGGGAATCCGTGCGGCGTCTTTGCCATCCGTTCCTCCATCGGCGCCGCGCGCCGTTGGGGCCTTTACGCAGGCCCACGAGCGATGCCCGCGCGTCTCCTATGCGTCATCCCGGCCGCTCTTGACGGAAACCCGTCCGGCTTCGTCTACCGCGTAGTCGACTTCTGCGTCCAGACCGTGCGCGTCGCACAGATCTCTCCATATCTGGACGCGGAGCAGGTCGGCGCCACGGATGAGGTAGTTTGTCCTTTCAAGCGCAGCCGTCTCCTCTGCCACCTGCTGGGCCAATTCGGTGACATAGCCCAGGGCGGCGCGATACCTGTCCCATTCGTCGGACTCCAGGATGGCGACATGTGGGCCGCTCATGGTGGTCGTGGTCCTTCTCTGGCTATCGCCGCCCGCGTACCCGGTACCGCGTCCGCGAGAATACGCGCGGGGATTCGCCGCTACCTCATGCGTAAGAACAGGTTCCATCCCACTTCTGCTGTACGCAAGTGACCCCCGTGGTGACGAGGTCGCCGGACGACAGCGCCGCGCGCGGACCCAGCCGACGCAGCGGCGCGTTGCAGCCGATCACGCAGCACAGGATGAACACCACATTCAGGGGCAGCGAAGCCGCATGAAGTGCAGCGACGACCACACCATCTCGGTCAGCGCGATCCAGTAGGCGTTAAGCGGGATGATGACCAACGCGAGCAGGACGACGCGAAGCCGGATCGCCCGCATCGGCGCGGCGTTGGTCGGGGCGCTCCGTGTCGACATGGCGGCCTACCAGGGGCGGGAACTACCTAGTGGCGGACGAGGTCGCGTTCGCGGAACTTCTCGATGGTGGTCTTGCGCTTGCGGATGCCGACCGGGATCTTCTCGTCGGCGCCTGCGTCGATGTCGAGGCCTGTGTCGCGGTCGAGGAATAGAGGCGAGTCGTCCTTCGGCGGCTTGTGGTTCGTGTACCCGTTCGAGTAGCTCCGCATGATGATGCGTTGCTCGCGACCGACCGTATCGAGCCACTCGGGATCGGACGTGTGTCTGTCCGCGGCCACCACCCACGACGGGGAGTACGAGAGGAAGATGTTCTTACGCGGGATGTCCGTCTCGTTGTCCTCGACGCGATGCCAGATGCTGCCGTGCATCATGGTCATCGTGCCGGCTTGGCACTGGAGGATGCGCTCTCCTTCGAGGCTTTCGTGCGTGGTGTAGGCGTCGAGCGCTTGGCTCCGGTGGCTGTCCGGCAAGCACACGAAGTTGCCCATGCCCGGCTCCGGCAGGTCCGTGAGCCAGAGGCCGATCTTGATCTGCATCGGCTGGTCGGTGTACACGCCGTAGGGCACCAGCCGCGCTCCGTCGGGATGCCACGCGTTGTGCCATGCGCCGCGGGTTCGGACCAGAGCGTGGGAGAGGATCATCTTCAAGAGCTCGCCGTAAACGTCGTACACGTATCCAACGTGGCGCGGGGGGTCTATCAGCTCGACGAAGGTCGGGTGCTTCTCGACGATGTTCTGCGCGCCGAGGTTCTTGTCCGGGTAGTTCCCGCCGTCACGCCACAGTTGGTCTACGGCGTCTCGGTAGCGGCCCACGTCGTCGTCGGACATGGCATCCTCGATGACGAGGAAACCGTCCGCCATGAACGTGTCCCACTGCTCGGGCGTGAAGCCCTTGGGAGCGGGTCGGATATCTTGCTGCGACATGCCGTAGCTCCCTATCCTCGGTCGCCGTTTCGCTTCAACATAGCGGAACACGCCGCCGGCCCGCAACTCCCCAGCGTGCCAGGTCTCCGCCCGGCGCCGATCGGCCGGGGCTGCGCGGCGGCTTAGCCTTGCGGGTCCGCCGTTCGGCCCCTACTCTCCCCTCGGAGCCGGTACGTGCGGTCGCTACGGACATGGGAGGAACCGATGCTGAGATCACTTGGGATAGTCGTTGGGATTACAGGGATGCTGCTCGCAGCCGACGCGCTGTCGGTGGGGCAGGACATGCTCGTCTATCTGCGGATGGACGATGTCGCGGGAGACATCGTCGTGGACGCGTCGGGCAACGGGCATGACGGCGTCGTGACCGGCGCCGCAGATGTCGTCGCGGGGAAGATGGGCTCGGCCGTGAGCGTCACGGTCGCGGACGAGGTCGTCATCGCGGACGATGTCGGGCTCGACGGCATGGGCGAACTGACCGCCGAGATGTGGGTGTGGATGGAGGCGCAACAGTCGACGGGTCTCATCGAGAAGGGCAGGGACTGGGGCGTCAACATGAGCTACCTCATCCAGCCCTGGAACGATGGGAAGATCTACTTCGGCATCCATGAGACCGCGTCGCGGGCGATCACGAATCCGGGCGACTTCCCGCTGAGCGAGTGGTACCACCTGGCCGCGGTATTCGACGGTGGAAACCTGCGCCTCTACATCGACGGGGAGCTGAAGTCGGAGGCCCCGTCGGTCGTCGATTCCGTGCCGGACACCGAAGACCCTATCCAGCTCGGCAATCGCTTCGAGGGTCGGATGGACGACTTCGTCCTGTACGACCGCGCGTTGACGGTCGACGAGATCGAGACGGACATGTCCGGCGCGGTGCTCGCGGTGGATTCGCGCGGGAAGCTCGCGACCCTGTGGGGGCAGTTGCGGCGATAGAATGGGCGCCGGTGAGGGATGCGGGTCGGCGACGGCTGGATTCCGCGCGCCGCCGACCGTCGTTGGATCAGTCCCAGACGCTGACGCTCAGCGTCTCGCCCGCGTTGATGACGATCGATTCGTCGAAGCGGACGCTGTCGGTCCCCCAGTCCTCGGCGACGCGCTCCAGCGGCACATCCGTGCCGGCGAGACGCGCGCGCGGGTTCACGATCGGGAACCCGAGGCTTAGCGACGTCAGCGTCAGCGCGCCCGCGTGGACCTCGACGAGGGCGCGCCGCATTCCCGGCGCGGCATACTGCTTCACCATTCCCCACGCGGAATCCACGGAGTAGAAGCACGCGAAGTCGTCCTCGGATATCCGAGGCGCGAAGTGCAGCGACTCGCGCTGCGCGTGGTAGCGGAAGTCCGCCAGCGCGAGCAGGACCGAGTACGCCGCCATCGACCGGGCATAGTGGTGGCCGCACTCGAACTCGTTCCACGGGTT
>NYZG01000275.1 GCA_002687025.1 Candidatus Poribacteria bacterium | reverse complement strand
GTGTGCGGGTCCCAGTAGTGGATGAAGAGGAAGAACTGCTCATGGCGGTGGTGACGGAGGAACTCGACGGCGCGGGTGTTCTGCTCCTCGGCGGTCACCATCAGCCCGAGGGGTCTCTTGCGGGATGGGTCGATGTAGAACTCGTAGCCGCGCTGGAACCAGGGCCGCGCCGAGGCGAGGTTGTCCACCGCGCACGTCGTCCACCCGGCGCGGAGCAGGATCTCCGGCAGCATTGGGGCACGCCGGTCGAGGATCGCATCACCACCGTGGGCGACGATGCCGTGCGTCATGGGGTGCTGGCCGGTGTAGAGCGTTGTGAAGGACGGATGCGTCGGAATGCCCGAACAGACCATGTCCTCGAACAGCACGCCCTCGCTGGCGAGGCCGTCCATGGTGGGGGTCGTGGGTCGGTCGTATCCATAGGAGGTCAGTTGCTTCGCGCGCAGCGTGTCGACGGCGATCAGCAGGACATTCAGAGGTTCGCTCACGTTACCTGTGGGCTCCCGGCGCGGTCGCGCATTGGGGCGTGCGTTGCGGCGCGCCGCGCACGTCGCTCTCACGGTTTTCGCGGTGTGTCATTCGGCGGCGATGTCGGCGAGTTTGCGCACGAGCGACTCGGCCTCGGGCCCGAGCGTGTCGGGCACCGTTATGAGGACGCGCGCGCGCAGGTTCCCCGTGCCGGTCGCGGTGGGTACGCCCTGCCCTGCGAGGCGCAGGTATTTGCCCGACTGCGTGCCCTTCGGAATGGTCAGCATGATGGCGCCGTTGGGCGTGTCGACCAGGATCTTGCCACCGAGGATGGCCGTCGTGAACGGGACGCGCACGTCGGTGACGATGTCCTTGCCGTCGAGAGAGAAGCGCGGGTCGTCCCGCACATGCACGGTGACTCGTAGGTCGCCGCAGGGGCCTCCGTTGGCGCCCGGGTATCCCTCGCCCTTCATTCGGAGCATTCTGCCTGACTTCAGGCCGGGCGGAATCTTGAGGCGTATGCGCCGCGTCTCGTCGGCGCTCGTGACGGCGAGCACCTTCTCGACGCCCTTGACCGCTTCCAGGAAATCGACCGTGATCTCGTGCAGGAAGTCCTCGCCCTTGCGCGGGCTCGTCGCGCCATACGCGTTGGACGGCGTGCGTCGGCCCCTCATCCCGCCGACGAGGTCGCCGAACACGTCGCCGAAACGCGAGAAGATGTCGTCGTTGCTCTCGAATCCGCCGAAGTCGTACTGACGGAAGTTACCGGCTCGGGAGGTCATGTCGTACTTGCGGCGCTCGGCCGGGTCGCCCAATACCGCGTAGGCCTCGGAGGCATCCTTGAACTTCGCCTCAGCCTTCGCGTCTCCCTTGTTCTTGTCCGGGTGGTGCTGGACGGCGAGCTTGCGGTATGCCTTCTTGATGTCATCGGGAGCGGCGTCGCGCGCGACGCCTAGCACGTCGTAGTAATCACGTCGCGGCATGTGGACCCTCCCCTTCCGGGCGTGAACGCGCTCCGAGGCTAGCTCGCGACGACGTCGCCACCTACGGGCTCTACCTCGACACCGACCTCGCGCAGGTACTCCACCGCTTCGTCAAGGCCAACGTCGGACCCGCTCATCTCCATGACGACCCACCCGGCCTCGCGCTCGACATTGGCGCGCCGGATGTTCGTGACGACGTCGTATCTCTGCCCGACGTTGTAGATGACGGGCTCCTTGATGAGCCCACCCGGGAAAGTCAGCCGGACTCTCATCGATGGCATCCTGCAGCTCCTCACACGCGACGTGTCGGCCTCGGGGCTCCCGCCGCCCCAATTGTCCCGCAATCGCCTTCACTCCGGCAAGCCGGCCGCCTGAGTGTCACGCGTCGGCCCGCGTCGAGTACGGCTCAACGCCGGTGTACGCCCAGTCGAGGAGCTCGACCACGTGCATGACGCGCATGGAAAGGCCGGCGTCTCGCACGCCGGCGCGGAGCTGAAGCAGACATCCTGGGTTGGCCGTGGCGACGATGTCGGCCTCCGTAGACGCCACGTGGGGCATCTTGCGCTCCAGGATCCCCGCGGCGAGCTCTGGCTGCACGACGTTGTATATGCCCGCGCTACCGCAGCACCAGTCCGCTTCCGGCATCTCCACATATTCGACGCCGGGGATGGCCCGCAGTAGCGCCCTGGGCTGCGCGCCGATTCCCTGGCCGTGCAGCAGATGACAGGGGTCGTCGTAGGTCACGCGTCTGTCGATGGCGTGTGTCGGCGGCGTGACGCCTATCTCGTCGAGCCACTCGGTGATGTCTCGCGTCTTCGCTCCGAACTCCTCGGCCCTTTCGCGGCGCAGTGGGTCGTGCGGGAACAGCTCGCCATACTCCTTGAGCGCCGCTCCACATCCGGCCGAGTTGATGACGATGGCGTCCAGGTCCTCGCCCAGGAATAGGTCGATGTTCTTCGTGGCCAGGGCCTCGGCCGTGTCGCGGGCGCCGCCGTGGATCTGGAGCGCGCCGCAGCACGTCTGCGCCGACGGGGTGACGACCTCGCATCCATTCTGAGTCAAGACGCGGACCGTAGCGAGGTTCACATCGGCGAACATCGGCTTCATCACGCAGCCCGACACGAAGCCGACGCGGTATCGCCGCTCGCCGACCGCAGGCGTGACCTCCAGCAGGTCGTCCTGCAACTTCGGGTGGGGGATGCGCGGCAGCAGGTTTGCCATGGCTCCCATGCGGCCGAGCGCCTTGTCCAGGCGCGTCGCGCGCAGCGCGTCGTCGAGGCGCAGACGCTGGTACAACCAGAGCAGACGGAACATCACTCGCAACCGGCGGGGCCGGGGAAGCAGTCCTTCGAACGCGAGCCGCATCAACCAACGCTGCCAGCGGGCGCGCGCGCCCGTGCGTTCGTACACCGCGCGAGCCTGCTCCATCACCGCGGCGTACGGCACGCCCGACGGGCACGCGGTTTCGCAGGCGCGGCACTCGAGACACCTGTACATGTGCCTGCGGAACTGCTCGTCGGGCTGCGTTCTGCCCTCCAGGACAGACCTGATGAGGTATATGCGTCCGCGGGGCGAGTCCATCTCGAGGCCGAGTTGGTCGTATGTCGGGCAGGTGGGGAGGCAGAACCCGCAGTGCGTGCACTTGTCGACCTTCGCCGCGTCGATGAGGGCCGCGAGCGTGGTTGCCGTCGGCGCGGCCGCTATCTCGCGCTCGTCGCCTTGTGCCATGGCGAGGTCCCCGTAGGTGCGTGGTTCACCGTGAATCGTAACCTCGATGCGGTCACAGGCCTAGGTCTAGCGCGAGCGGCGCGAGTCGGTCCTCGTCGATCGTCACCCCAAGGCCTGGGCCGGTCGGGACAATAGCTTCGCCGGCCTCGACGCGGACGCCGGTCGACGCGATCGATGCGTCGAGGAACTGCGGTCCGTTCAGCGCGGCGGGGTACGCCAAGCCGTACGCCGCATACACCTGCACGCTTGCCGCGAACCCGATATCCGGGTCGGTCAGACCACTTCCGAGGAATATGAGACCAGCGTCCTGCACTATCTCGATGATGCGGCGTTGCGGCCGCAGTCCGCCCACGCGAGCAGGCTTCATCGCCACGCCGTCTATCAAACCAAGGCGGATCATCTCGATCACGTCACGAGGCGTGATGACGCCTTCGTCGACGGTGATAGGCAACGCGCCGACCTGCCGCATCTCGGCGTACCCGGTGAGGGCGTTCGGCGGCAGAGGCTGCTCCAACACGTCCACCCCGACATCGGCGAGCCGGCGCGCGGCGCGCGTCGCCGTCGCCACCGAGTAGCCACCATTGGCGTCGGCCCAGAGGAAGCCGTCCGGCGCGAGCTCGCGGACACGTCGCGACATGTCGACGTCGAAGTCGAGGTCGGCCTCGTGTCCCACCTTGACGTTGAAGTTCGCGTAGCCGGCGGCCTGCCCCTCTGTGACCGACGATTCGACCGCGTCCATCTCGGACACGGCCACGGTCCATGATAGGGCGATGCGGTCGCGTCGACGCGCGCCCCAGTAGTCGCGGATGGGCAGGTCCAGCGTCCTGCCGATGGCGTCGTGGGCCGCAATGTCGATGCCCGACCGCGCTATGGGCTGACCCATCGTGTACCCCGGTGCGACAACGGCGTCCATGCGGGCGTGGAGGCCGTCGACGTCGAACAGATCCTGCCCGACGGCGGCCGGGATCAGGTATCTGGTGAGCGTTGAGTACGCCGTCTCCATCGTCTCGTAGGACCACAGCCGCGATGGCGACGACTCGCCCCATCCGACCACGCCGTCATCCGTGGTCAGCTTGAGGACAATACTCGGCCTTCCCATAGCCGCTGAGCCGACCTTGCCACGCGAGGTGCTGAACTCCCCTAGGAACGGGAACTCGACGGGGAACGCCTCGATGCGGTCAATCTTGCTCATCTGATCCCCTACGTAGGTCCAGGGCGCGCAATCTGTGGGCGATCACGGCGTCGGTGGTCCCTAGCTCTCGGGCCAACTCGGCGTTGGTCAGCAACTCGTAACCCTCTGTCATCCGGGCGTCCGCCTGCGCGGTCCATCGGTACGCGCGGCGCAACCCGAGGCTACTCAGCCGTCGTGCCACGGCGGTCTCGGAACGCCTGAGGGCCTTGGCAAGCGCACGGTTGTCCATGCTGTCGTAATGCCGTCTGAGGTAGTCATCGTCGTCGTCGGTCCACGAACGACGACGCACCAACCCCGCAGCCGAGAGTCTGAACGCGACGGCCGCCGCAGAGCGCGCCAAGGCGTCGCCGAGCTCGGCGTTCGTGCGCCTCCGGTACTGCTGCCGGAGGTAGGCGTCGTCCTCGTCCGTCCACGGTCGGGGCACGTTCTCTCCCCGTGTCTTAGCCTTGTAGCTCCGGCTCGCGCCGTGCTAAACTGTTCTGGCACCGAGGGTCGGGGCGTGGCGCAGCCCGGTAGCGCACCTGAATGGGGTTCAGGTGGTCGGAGGTTCGAATCCTCTCGCCCCGACCAACCCCAAAGCCCACTCCCAACTGGGTTTGCCCGACTCTCCCACTCCCGACTCCAAAGCCCGAATTCGACTTTTGCGACCATTTTGCGACCACGACCGGCCCTCGCCGCTTCGTGAGGACCCGCAGAATTCAGCCGTTTTCCGTCTCTGACCCGCCGGACTGTAGAGACGGTAGGGATCGTCCGTATTCGACTGCTTCGTTGGCGCTTCGATAGCCACTCTGGTCGTAGTCCATGTACCGCCGGGTCGACGCGTAATGCTTGTGACCCAGCGACTTCTGCACACGATGTCCATCAACGCCCACCGCGGCCAGGTGTGTAGCGAACGTGTGTCGAAGGGAGTGTAGTCCAAACCGAGGGATTCCCACATCCTGGGCGATCCTCACGAGTGTCTTGTAGGGACCGTGCTTGATTCGACGACCGCGGAACTCGAACACGTATTCGTGAGCGCCTGAGTGCGTCTCCCGGCAGCGCGTCAGGGCCGCACGGATCTGCGGGGTCATGTTGATCACCCGGTTCGCGTAGTTCTTCGCGTTCCGGATGAAGATCACGCCCTCGTCGAAGTCCACGTCGTCCCACACCAACCCGAACGCTTCCTGTTGACGCATCCCAGTGTGAGCCACGGTGAGCACCACTGGGTACACCCAGTACCTCTGTGACACCTCCAGGATGCGTTCCACGTCGTTTCTGCTGAACGCCTTGTGTTCTGGCTCTCGTTCCCGGAGCTTCTCGACCTCTTGGGGAGTGTTCGCGTGAGCCCACCCGTGCTTGATCGCGTGCTTCCACATGAGGCGCAGGATCGTAAGGTCCATGTTGACGGTGACCGCCTTCACACTCTCCGCTCGACGTGACTTGTGCTGCTCGATCATGTTCGCGGAGATTTGAGACAGCCGGAGAGAACCGAAAACGGGGACGAGCGTTGGATAGACGTGGTGGTAATAGGAGTGGTAGGTCTTGTAGGCTCGGTTGGTCTTCACCCAGGCCATGTAGTTGTCCGCAAGCTCCGCGAAGGTGATGTCGTGAACCTGCTCGCTCAGGGCCTCGACAACCTGGTCGATCGGAGCCTTGTCGAAGGCCAGAGCGTCCTTCTTCCGCTTGAACGATCTACGTATGCGCCTGCGATCAGGGCCGTATTTGTCGACCTGGTAGGTCGGGCCCCTCTTGCCGTCACGACGAGTAATCGCCATCTGCGTCTCCCATCGATGGATCCTGGGCCAGGTGGTTCCAGGCCCACTCCTCGAGGTGAGAACGCACGAAACGCAGTTGTCCGTGGATCTTGCCGCAGGGGATCTTCCCCTCCTGGCGGAGCCATCGGACGTACGATTCCTTGAAGCCGAACTGGCGACACACGTCGTCGAGCGTCATGAGCTCGTCGATGAGTCCCGCCGGCCGCACGCTGGCGTGGTGACGTTCTTCGCCTCCGCCGTGACGATGCACGACGACTGCGGATGATTCCTGATCGATCGCCACGGCATCTCCCTCAGAAAGGGAGACCGGCTTGTCGAGAACCCAACGCTGGTCCCGAACGTATCCTGAACCTCGGGGCCGGTCAGTATACGATCCGGGGCCGGCGCCGTCTACAGGTAGTGGCTGATAGGTTCGCACTTCGGCGACGTGAATCATGTCTCGTCCCCTTGATCGAGTGTTCTACTCGTAGTGTAGGTACGATAGGTAAAGATGTCAAGGGAGGTATGGGGTGTAAATGGGCACGGGTAGTGCGAAAACCCGGCGGCTTTATAAAGGCCGAAAGAGGCTTGTCCCACTAGAACGGATAATCCACGTCGACCAGGAGCGCCTGCAAAACTTAGAGCCGCACTATCCCTAGCGGGGTGTACGGTACTGGTACTCTGGCGGGAGTTCAGCATCCAGCGGCCCGACCCACTCGGTCGCCGTCGCTCCTGGCCGCGGCGTGTTGCTGACCCTCACGTATTGGAGCCCAGTGGTCTTCGAGCGCCACCAGGTCCTCTCTCGCCGGTAACCTGGACCGGTCGTACTTGCCACGCGTAGGAATCGCCCGGGGCCATGTTCCCGGAGTTCCTGGAGAGCATTCGCCGACGTGACGACGGCGTAGTAGTCGAGGTGAGTAAGGCCTGGGAATCGTTCAACCATGTGGCCGCCCAGTCCAAACCGTGCCATGTCTGCTGGCAGGCGGCCATGCTCGTATGAGCGTGTGGGACGTAGGGCCGGATCCATCTCACACTTCCACGGTCTTTCGGGTACGAGCCAGAAAGTGGGCTCGAAGGGCATGGGGACGCCATGCTCCCACATATGTTTCAGCTGCTCATGGACTTCCTGCGGCTTGACTGTGAGTGGATCCGCCAGTCTCGACGGCGGGTGCCACCAGTTCGACCCCATGCCCCTGTCGATGTAGGGTGCCGAGACGGTCAGGCGCATCTCGAACCCGTTATCCGGCATATCGTAGCGGGTCCAGGACCTCCTGAATCCCTCCCGGCGGAATAGCCAATCTTCGAGGTAGGGCCCGGTGCCGTCGAGCCACGGTAGCACGCGATCGTCGACGCCGTGGTGCACGTAGCCGTATTCGTCGAGCATGGGGAAGAGATAGTCCTGAGGACGCCATGTTAGCATGGCAGTGAATGGGATTCTCCCGGCCAGCCCGTGCCAGTCCTTCCCCGCATCGCCGTCGCGATATTCGCCGGACATCATCCGGTCCGTTCGTGCCCGGATGATGTTCGCCAGGTCCACAAGATTCTGTCGCCACATCGCCTGATCGCCATCCAGGCCCAGCGGGGCAGCGGCGGTTAGGGTTGGCTGGGCGGAATCCGCGTACTCCGTCGCCACGACGTATAAGGTCGATGGGATATCGGCTACGAAGCCTCTGCGATCGCCCGCGCTGATTTCATCCATGAGGCGTGACTCCCTGTGTGCGTCCTGTCGCGGCCATACAGTAGCACGCCTAACGCAGCGCCTCGGGAACTTCGGCTTTGGAGCCGATGAAGTCGACCGTGGTCTTCCCGACTATGGGCGTGTTGTCGGTGGCGATGATGACCTGCTGCTTGACCGGGTTCTGCCACCATCGCCTCGTTCTGACGTACGCGTCGGTGGTCTCGGTGACCGTGGTTCTCTCGATATCCTCGTCGCCGCTCATGACGCTTTGCAGGTCGCGTTCCGAGCGGACGATCCAGGCGTCCTTGCCGACGCTGGTGGCGCCCACCTCCTCGACGACCTCCTCCCGAGCGACGCCGTTATCCTGCACGGGGATCACACGAAACGACCTGAGTAGGTCGGCGAAGGCCTTGTCGGGTAGCTTGAAACCGGGACTGGTCATGTCGTCTCCTCGGGCGGCGAGACAGTCCACCCGGCGCCCATGAGTGTCTCTCCGGCCCCATTGAGGAAGCCGTCCCTCCATTCGACCTGATCGGACTTGAAGCTCTCCACGTAGTTGGACTGCACCATGGCGTCGGCCGTGACTTCCCTCAACGAGAATGCCTGCCCCCGCTTGATGCGTGTTTCCATCCACCAGCGGCCGGATGACATTCCCTGGTCGCGATAGTCACTGCTCATGCGTCATTCTCCTTCCTGTGCGGCCCGCCAAAGGGCGTTGATCTGCATCATGTCCGACACTGAGATCGCCCGAACGTGCTGTCTGATGAACTCCACCAGCTCCTCAGGGGAGACCTGTCGACTTAGCAACAGTGTGGTGTCGGGACACTTGGCGATGATCGCGGCGAGTCTCTTCTCCAGATCCTCTGGACGAGTCTCCTCGGAGAGGAGTCTCCCTGTAACGCCCTCAGACCAGCTGTCCGCGGAGCGATAGACGTGTTTCCAGTCTCGCCACGTGGCACGCACGTGCTCAATCCAGTCCAGCTGCTGCTGCGTAAATCCGCGACTGCGTGTGTTGTAGTTGAACCAGGGGTCTGTGGCCACCTGCCCGACCCGATGCTCGAGCAGGCGTCGTTGTGCGAGGTCCTTCGTCAGGGCCACTTCGATGGAATCGCCATCGTCGGCATCGGTCAGGATGTAGACGTCCGGCATGCGTCCCTCTTTCTGCGTCTTACGGCCTGTTCGGCCTGCCACCGGGCCGTCAACTCGACCATGCCGTTCTCGGTCAGAAACTCACCGCACCGTATGCAGAACGGCTCGAATTCTTCCCGCATGATCGTCTGGCTCTGCATGGTCGGGAAGTTCGGGAACTGCCTAGAATCCACGAACGCCATCCACAGTTCGTGGTGCACGCGTGAGAATCGCTCATCGTCGCGTTGTAGCTCGTCGACGACCTCAGAGACTGCCCAGGCGATGGGGTGGGTCCCTCTCCTGGCGGCGCTCCGCCTACGCACGTCGTCGTGAAGGTCGGCGACCGTGCGGCGATAGCGAATCAGCCCGTGTCTGTCCAGGGCGTCCAGGACCGTGTCCTTCGTGGTGGTGCATGCGTGCTGCAGAGCGTGGGTGACCCAACACACGTGGGCGTCGTCGAGGTCGAATCTGACCTGCGAGGCCATGAGGTTGTTGGGTAGGATGATCATGTAGACCTGGGGCATCAGCTCTCCTTCGCCGCCGCTGCCACGAGCTCCACCACGTCGACCACGTGGAGGTTCCGCCGTAACCACGTATTGGATTCGATGGTCTCAGGCATCGTCTTCCTCGCAGCAGTCGACTTCGCCGATATGCTCGAAACCGACGGTGTTCATGGCATCGATAGCGTGAGACTCGGCTTTCCAACCCCGG
>NYZG01000274.1 GCA_002687025.1 Candidatus Poribacteria bacterium | reverse complement strand
TCTCGTGAAGTTCGCCTGCGTCCTCATCTGGACCCGCATATGGCATCGACTCAAGAGCGAAAACGCGGATTGAGATAGTCTCTAAGAGCGTTGGCTACAGGTGTCCGCCGTTGCGTTCGATTATCTCGTCGATGGAGTCGTCGTGGAAGCCTGCAAGTCGCGTGAGCGCGTCGGACCAGACGCCCTTGTCGCCTTCGTCTATCTCGACGACCTTCTCGAGCACGTCGACGATGGCGCCGTTGGGGATTACGACCTGGCCGTCGAGGTCCGCGACAATGAAGTCGCGGTCGGCGACGTGCACACCGTCGATGATGATCGATTCGCCGGACGTGACGGCCTCGGTGCGGTATGCGGAGTCGGTCGGCATCGTGCCCGTGCCGTACACGGGAAACGCCTCGCGGGCGAGCATCGCCGCTCTGACGCTGGCGATGTTGGCCCCTGACGCCTCGGCGCCGAGCGCATTCTCGAGCGAGCGCAAGGTCCGGTCGTCGAACGGCTCGTCGCGGAAGTAGCCGTTGATCTGGTCGCAGTCGCGGATCGGCCCCTCGATGACCGCCCCGAGCGCTCCGTATGACATCGCCAGCGCAGTCAGGAGGCCGCCCCAAACCCCGCCGTTGCGCATCTCGTTCGCGGCGTCGGACGCCTGTGGCTTGTCGGCGGGAGTGGCCATGACCGCCACATCGCCGGGCCGCAGCGTACGCATGAACTCGATCTCGCCAGCGTATGGACTCGCCTGGTACGCCGGATCGGACGTGTCTGCGACGACCCTGAACTCCGCGGTGTGGACGGCGCCGAAGACCCGTCGCGCGCGTCGATTTTCGGAGCCGCACAGATACGATATGCCGACCGGCAGGTAGTAGCGATCGGCGCCCGGCTTCTGGATGCCCAGCCGATCGAGCGCGTCACTGGCGTACGCGGCGTTGATGATCGAGGCCGCAAACGCCAGACGGTCGTCGGCCTGGATTCGGTCATAGGTCACCCGTGCCATTCCGCTCTCCCGTTTTCCGCGCCGGCTAGCCGTCGGAGGCGCTGTCTGTCTCGTCCTCGCGGAACTCCGCGGTCAACCGGAAGCCACGCATCTGGTACTCCATGTAGACGACCACTGGCGGGCGTCCCCCGCCTTCTGCCGCCGGTCGGATGTGGAGTGTCAGAGGGCTGTCGCCGCGCACGATGTTGTCGGTGAGGAGGTCCGATTGCAGGGGTTCCTCCAGCCCAGCCGCACGCTCGAAATCGACACGCACCTCCCACACGTCGCCCGCGTCGGTGCGGAGATTCCGCGTTCTGGTTGCCCGCGCGTGCCAGTATACGCCCTTGGCGTCCAGATGGAAGTCCGTCGTCCGCCGAGTCGCGAAATCGTGGCGCCGCAGGTAGTAGAGCCCGCTGAAGAGGTTGTGCGTGTCGCCGACTAGCTCTGCATGCCGCGTGGGCGCATCAAGACGCGTGTAGACCGCGGAGCGCTCCGCCTGGGCGTATTGCAAGAGCGAGCTCTCGGCGAACTTCGCCTCGTCGCATTCCTTGCGGTATGTCGTCGGGAGCCCTGTGCGCACGTCTAGGACGGTCTCGTAGTGGTTCGCGACGCGGTATATGCGGGAGGGAATCGCGGTCGTCGTAGCGTCGACGGCGATGGTGTGGCTGGCCGCGTCGCTGTCCCGGTTCCTCAGCACGAAGGTCGCGTCGACGACCGTCAGACGGCCCCACCTCACGGCGTAGCTCAAGGTTTCCTCGTCCGGCAGCGGCCACTGCGGGGTGGGGGCCGCGTCGCAACGGGCCGCAAGCGCCATCGCGAGGATCGCCACCGGGAGCCATCTCATGCGCAAGATTGTAGAGGCCGCAACAGTCATCCGCAACGAGCCGCGCCGCCCGGCCCCGACCTTGCGGCGCGGGTCGCCCGCGCGCACACTGTTCGGCGATGGTGGCAACCTGTAGACCTGAATCCGTGCGGCCCTTCGTCACGTCGTTCGTCGTGCGGACCTACGAGCTCGACGGGTTCCGACACGTCAACAACGCTGTATTCGTCCAGTACCTCGAGGCGGCGCGCGGCGACTTCGTGCGCGCCATCGGTCTTGGGTACGCGAAGTTCCACGATTGGGCCGCGTGCCCGGTTGTCGTGCGCGTCGAGGTGGACTACGTCTCCCCGGTCGCCGCTGACGAGGAGCTAACCGTCGAGTTGCGCGTTTCGTCGTGGCGCCGCACGCAGGTCGAGTTCGTCTACGAGGTCCGCCGGGCAGATGGCGCAACGATCGCTCGCGCCATGACGCGTCACGCGTTCGTGGACCCCCACGGAGCGCCCGTGCGCGTGCCAGACCCGTTCCGTCGAGCCGTCGAGACCTGGGCTACATCCGCAGAATGACACGGACATACGCCTGGATCAGCGCGTCGCCCCAGAACAGCGACACGCCGGCCGCGAGCGCGAGGAAGGGACCGTACGGTATCTCAAGGCGTTTCCTTGGCGCCAGACGCAGCCCCAGGCCCACCACGCTGCCCACCACGGCACTGAGTGCGATCGTCAGCAGCACGAGTTGCCAGTCCGCCAGGTAGACGCCGATCATGCCGGCCAGCTTCACGTCGCCGAGCCCCATCGCTTCACGGCGCATCGCGGCGGACCCGGCGACGCGTACAACGCCGAGCACACTGCCCGCCACGATCGCCCCAATCGCAGCCTCAGCGACCGGGCGCGGCGTCCCGGCGAGCACTCCGGCCGCTGCCGCGAGGGCGAGGCCGGCGGAGAAGCCAAGACCGGTAAGCATATCGGGCAGGCGTAGTGTCCGAGCGTCGGTCACTGCCAGCGCCAGTAGGAAGCAGCCGAACACGGCCCCGTGCAGCGCGGCCAACGTCACTCCGAACCGACTCACAGCGAGCACGCACAGTGCGCCGGCGCCGGCTTCGACGGCCGGGTACACGACGCCAATGGCGCCATCACAGTTGCGGCACCTGCCGCGAAGTAGGGCGTAGCTCAAGAGCGGGACGTTGTCCCGCGCGCGAATCGGCGCTCGACAGTGAGGGCAGTACGACCGACGCGGCGTGAGCGCCGTCTCGCCGATGGGAATACGGTGAATGACGACGTTCAGGAAGCTGCCGACGGCGAGGCCGGTGAATGCGGCCGCCGCCGCGAGCTCAGGAGCCAGCCGCACGCGCGGGCCACCATGAAGCGCCCTCACCGATGGGCATCGCCAGCTCCGCTTCGCCTCCGAGCCGGTACTTCGCGGGGACGGTCGCGTCTCCGGCGCCGATACCCACAAGGTGTCGGTCGAGGTCGAACACGTACGGCCCGCCCCAAGGGGTCACCAAGTCGGCGTCGGAATCCAGGTAGGGGCCTTGCCACCCAGCCACCCCGTCGTCCGCAAGCAGCGCGCGCGGTGTGACGCAAGATCGCTCGGTCGAGAACTCGTACCGCAGGGCCGCGTCGGCGATGATCTCAAGGTCCAGGATCGCTCCGTTCACCTTGCGGATGTCGAGGTACGGGGGCATGGCGACGAGGCCGACAACCACGACTACCACGGCAAGGAGCACGGCCTGGAGGCGGGTCATGCTTGGCGTCCGGCGTGGTCTGCCAGGATCTCGCTGACGCGCGCACGCGCGTCGTTGGGCCGGCCCGCGCGAAGGCTGTCACGGGCGTCCGAATTGAGCACGTCCTCGTAGAAGCGTCGTCGGGCCGGCTGCGTGTCGATGCGGTCTCGGGCCTCCTCGCGGGCGTCGGCGAGTAGGTCCAGCAGGCCCGCGAATTCGTCGCCGTATTCCGTCTCGACGCGCTCGCGTATGCGTCGCGAGACGAGCGGGCTCACGCCGTCGGTGGCAACCGCGATGGTGAGCCGGCCGCGCGTCGTCGCGGCCGGGAAGTGCAGGTCGCCCAGAGACGCGTCGTCGGCAACGTTCACCCAGGCTCCCGCGGCCCGGGCCGCGTCGGCGATCGCCGCGTTGGTCTCGCATGAGTCCGTGGCCGCGACGACCAGCCGACGTCCCTCGGCATCGCCGCGTTCATATGGACGGGCGTGCCACCGCGTCGTCCCGGAGTCGACCATTCGCCGCAGGTCGTCACACAACGATGGGCTGACGACAGAAACGCGCGCGCCGTGCTTGACGAGAGTTCCTGCCCTGCGCGCCGCAACAGGGCCGCCACCCACGACGAGCGTGTCGACATCGTCCATACGGAGCATGGCCGGGAACATCGCAGCCCCAAGGGTCAGTATTGCGGCTCGTAGCCCAGCGCCTCAGTCAGGCGACGGTGCGAGGCGGAGGACCGGAAAGTCTCAGGGAAGCCGTCTCGCAACTCGATTCCGGCCAGCCCATCCTTGCGCATGTACTCGCGCGTCTGTTCCACCGTCTCGAGTGTGCCGTCTGCGTTGTATCGGTTCTTTCCGGCGACGGCGAAGGCGTGGAAGCCTACGAGATCGCTCTCCAGGGCCAGACGGATCGCCTGCGTCACGTCATGCGGGTGAACCGCTGCAAACAGCACGCTGGGAACGTGAAGAATGCCGACGCCACGCGTGACGGCGTCGCGCACATTCCAGAAGCGCATCGCGATGGCGGTGTCGAACAGGCCGTGCAACTGGAACATGCGGGCCGTCTGCTCGTTGACCATCTTCGACAGACTGTACGGCTCGTCCGTCTCCACCACGGAGTCCTCATCGAACGGCAGGTACGCCGGCTTCGGGCGGTACTTCACGTTGCACACGCCACCGAGGACGCAGGCGCTGCTGGCGAAGACAACGCGTCGCACACCGCGACGCGCCATCGCCTCCATGACGATGTACGTGCCGCGCCAGTTGACATCCACCACATCCGGCCACTGCTCACGCGGCCGGGAGTTGGGAATAGCAGCGAGATGGCACACGGCGTCCATCCCGTCGACGGCGGCTTCCATCAGTTCCAGGTCGCGGAGATCCCCGTGCATCCACTCCACGCCCGGGATGTCCGCCTCTAGGGCGTCGAAGCCGCGTACGGTGTGCCCGCGCGCCAGCATCTCACGCGACACGTGGCCGCCTATGAGTCCGGCGGCTCCAGTCACGAGCAGCTTCATGCTTCGTTGCCTCCGCGATCGTACGAGTGCCATTGCCCGCTAGTTGTCACGCTCGACCAGCGCGGTGGCGAGCTCGAGGAGCCCGTCGCGGGCTCCGGATTCCGGCGCGGCAAGGGCTGCGGTCGCAGCCTTGGCGGACAGGTCGCGCGCGGCCTGCAGCGCGTGTTCGACGCCACCGTGCCTTTGGGTGAGGTTCACAATCCACTCAACGTCGTCCGGCCCACGCTCGTCGGCCAGCAGCATCGCACGGAGTCTCTCGCGATCGACCGGCGAACAGTTGTCGCGCGCATGCATGACGGGAAGCGTGAGCTTGCCCTCGCGTAGGTCGTTGCGGGTCGGCTTGCCGAATGTCGTCTCCTCGCCAACCAGGTCGAGGACATCGTCAACGATCTGGAATGCGACGCCCACGGCGCTGCCGTACACGCTCATGGCATCCACGATGTCCGGGTCGGCGCCCGCAAGCAGCGCCCCCACGCGGCACGAGCACGCGATCAGCCGGGCCGTCTTGAGGTCCATGATGTTGAGGTAGTCGTCGACCTGAATTTCGAAGTCGTCCGCCTTGTAGGCGTGTATTACCTCGCCCTCGCACATGCTCTGCGTCGCGTCGGCGACCGCGGCGTATATCGGCTCCGTCGCGCCGCACCCTACGAGGATCGCCAGCACGCGGGCGTGCATGTAGTCGCCTACCAGCACGGACACCTTGTTGCCGAACCGCACGTTCAAGGTCTCGCGGCTCCGGCGTAGCGCGGCCTCGTCGATGACGTCGTCGTGCACGAGCGACGCCACGTGTATCAGCTCCATCGCCGCGGCTAGGTCGTACATCGCGCTGCCTGTATACCCACACGCCTTGGCGGACAGCAGCGACAGCATGGGTCGCAGACGCTTGCCCCCGCCCTCTATAACGTGGCGCACGGCGAGGTCGACAAACTCGTAGCGGTTGACGGTGCGCTGTCTGAGTCGGTCTTCGACCTGCTCGAGGTCGCTCCGCAAGATGTCGTAGACGGCGGTGAGCCCCACGTGGGTCTCCCTAGGTCGCGGATGCGGTCAGCGCTTCGCGCATGGCCTCGATGGTGTCAGCAACGTCCGACGGCCCGTGCGCGAGCGAGATGAAGAACACCTCGTATTGGGATGGCGGCATGTACACGCCCCGATCCAACAGCGCGTGGAAGTAACGGCCGTACCGCGCCGTGTCCGATGTCGTCGCGTCGGCGTAATTGGTGATGGGGCCGCGCGCGAAAAACATGCAGACCATCGACCCCACACGCGCAATGTGAACTGACTCGCCGGCCGCGTCGGCCGCTTGCGCGAAACCTTCGGCGATCTCTGCGGCGGCCTGGTCGAGGCGTTCGTACACTGCATCCCTGGCAAGTTCCCGCAACATGGCGATCCCGGCCGCAGTGGCGAGGGGATTGCCCGACAGCGTCCCGGCCTGGTAGACCGGCCCCTCGGGCGCAACGCACGCCATGATGTCCTTCCGGCCACCGTAGGCTCCGACCGGGAGGCCGCCGCCGACTATCTTGCCGAGGCAAGTCACGTCAGGCGTAACGCCATAGCGCTCCTGCGCGCCGCCGTAGGCGACTCGGAAGCCGGTCATCACCTCGTCGAAGATCAGGAGCGCGCCGTGTTTCTCGGTGAGATCCCGCAAGTCGCTCAGGTAGCCGTCGTTGGGCGGTATGAGCCCCATGTTCCCGGCAATGGGTTCCAAGATCATGCAGGCGATGTCGTCGCCATGGCGGTTCAGGGCGTCCGCCACGGCGTCCGCGTCGTTGTACGGGACGAGGAGCGTCTGCCCGGCGAACTCCTCCGGCACGCCAGAGCTCGTCGGGACACCAAAGGTTGTGGCTCCTGAGCCGGCCTCGACCAGCAGATGGTCCGCGTGGCCGTGGTAGCAGCCGGTTGCTTTTATGATCTTGCCGCGCCCGGTGAAGCCGCGCGCGACTCGGATCGCGCTCATGGTGGCCTCGGTTCCAGAATTCACCAAGCGCACGCGCTCAATGGATGGAACGGCGTCGACAATCAGGCGCGCCAACTCGACTTCCGCCGCAGTAGAGGCCCCGAAGCTCGTGCCCTTCGCGAGCGCGGCCGAGACGGCCTCAGTCACCGGAGGCGAGCAATGGCCCAGCACCAGCGGGCCCCACGAACCGACGAAGTCGATGTATGCGTTGCCATCCACGTCGTATAGCTTGGACCCGTCGCCGCGGTCGAAGAAGACGGGCGTCCCACCCACGGCGCCGAATGCGCGCACAGGACTGTTGACGCCGCCGGGAATGACCTTCTGAGCGTCTTCCCATAGGGACGCGGACGCGTCCGTCCTACGTGGTGACATCGGTCTCCTCTTCCATCCGCGCGTCGGCAGACAGTGTGCGGCGGCAGCAACGCGGGACGGACTCCGCAACCCCGTCGCCTCGGGGCGATAGTAGCACCAAGACACGGCGAATGCCATGCGGCCCCGCCCATTCTCTAACGGTCTGCCGCGGTGTCCGACTCGTGCGCGAGATAGAACGACAGCGCCTCTAGCTCCACCGACAGATCGACATTCCGCAGACGGACGCCCGCCGGGGGCTCCAGCCGCTTGGGGGCGAAATTCAGGACGGCCTGAATCCCCGCTCTCGCGACGGCGTCCAGCGTGGCCTGGGCCGCCGCCACCGGCACGGCCAGGACCGCGATCTCGACCCGTTCGGCGGAGGCAACATGCGGCAGGTCGTCAAGGTGGTGAATCGGCACGCCACCGGGCGCCTTGGCCCCAACCCGCCCGGGCGCCACGTCGAACGCGGCGACGATGTCGAAGTTGTGCTCGCGGAACCCGGTGTATCCCATCAGCGCGAGGCCCAGGTTGCCGGCGCCAACGAGAGCGACACGACGCGGTATGTGGACGCCGAGGATTTCGTCCAGGCGAGCGCGCAGGGAGGCGATATCGTAGCCGCGGCCACGCATTCCGAACTGGCCGAATACTGCGAGGTCGCGCCTGATCTGGGCGGCGCTGAATCCGGTTCGCTTGGCGAGGACATTGGAGGATGTCGTCACGCCCTCGTCCTGCCCGAACGAGGCCAGCACCCGGGCGTACACCGACAGTCGCTCTACGGTAGGATTCGGAACGCGTCTCGCTTCGTCTGAATCCGAACTTGGCACGTCGCTCACGTAGGCGACCTTACGCTCCTCCGCACGCATGGCTCAGTAGCGCTCGTTCGCGCGGACGTCTGTGTGTTTACGCCGACAGGGCCT
Source organism: Candidatus Poribacteria bacterium (assembly GCA_002687025.1). GTDB lineage: Bacteria > Poribacteria > WGA-4E. The sequence goes on along the minus strand of NYZG01000274.1, from coordinate 2,302 downwards.
CGCTGCGATGGTCGTAGACGAGGACCGGTTTGTCAACGCCGGTGACGACGCCGGGCGTGATGATGCACTCGCGGACGCCATCAAGCGACGGGATGTGGTACATGACCTCGAGCATGGCAGACTCGAGTACCGACCTCAGACCACGGGCGCCGGTTTCGCGGCGGACGGCCTCACAGGCGATCACCTTGAGAGTTTCCTCCGGGATCGTGAGTTTCACGCCCTCGTATTCGAAGAACTTCTGGTACTGCCGAACGAGCGCGTTCCGCGGCTCGGTGAGGATCGTCACGAGCGCGTCCTCGTCGAGCTCGTGCAGCGACGCCACGACGGGCAGGCGGCCGATGAATTCCGGGATGAACCCAAACTTCGTCAGGTCCCGTGGCTCGACGTGCTGCAGTATGGCCCCGATGCCCTCGTCTCGCTGGCCGCGGATCTCGGCGCCAAAGCCCAGCGACTTCTTTCCGAGGCGTTGTTCCACCGCCTTCTCAATGCCCGTGAACGTCCCGCCGGCTATGAACAGTATGCGGGACGTGTCGACCTGTATGAATTCCTGATGCGGATGCTTTCGCCCGCCCTGCGGCGGGACGTTGGCGACGGTGCCTTCGAGTATCTTCAGCAGCGCCTGCTGCACGCCTTCGCCGGAGACGTCCCGGGTGATGGACGGGTTCTCGGACTTCCGTGCGATTTTGTCGATTTCGTCGATGTAGACGATGCCGACCTCCGCGCGCTGCGGGTCGTAGTTGGATGCCTGTAGGAGCTTGAGGATGATGTTCTCGACATCCTCGCCCACGTATCCCGCCTCGGTCAGAGTCGTCGCATCGGCGATTGTGAAGGGCACCTGCAGCGTGCGTGCGAGCGTCTGAGCGAGGAGCGTCTTGCCCGTACCCGTGGGACCCAGGAGGAGGATATTGCTCTTGTCGAGCTCGACATCCGGCTCCGCCTCTTCGGCCTGGATGCGGCGGTAGTGGTTGTACACGGCGACCGAGATGGTCTTCTTGGCCTGATCCTGGCCGACGACGTACTCGTCGAGGACATCCTTGATCTCAGCCGGCCGGAGAAGTTGAAACTCCAGGGTCGGCTCGTCATCGCTGTCCTCGGCGCCGTCGGTGGACAGCTCCTCACCGATGATCTCGTTGCAGACATCAATGCACAGCTCGCAGATGTACACCTCTTGCGAGTAGTAGGCCTTGATGAGCTTCCGCACTTCGTGTTCTGTCTTGCCGCAGAACGAGCAGCGCGACAGGTCGCCCTCACGCATGGCATCCCCCCTCGCTAACGCTGTCGGATGATCTCGTCGATGATGCCATATTCCTTCGCCTGCTCCGCGGTCATGAACCTGTCGCGGTCAGAGTCAAGCGCGATCTTCTCTGGATCCTGGCCGGTGTGCTGGGCCATGATGTCGTAGAGTTCCCGCTTGACGCGGAGGATTTCCTCGGCGTGGATGCTGATGTCCGACGCCTGGCCGCGCACCCCACCCAGCGGCTGATGGATCAGGACTGATGAGTGCGGGAGCGCGTGTCGCTTCCCCGGCGTACCTGCCGCGAGGAGCACCGCGCCCATGCTGTACGCCTGGCCCACGCACCACGTCTGTACGTCCGGCTTGACGAACTGGATGGTGTCATAGATTGAGAGGCCGGCGGTGATCGAGCCGCCCGGCGAGTTGATGTACAGCGTTATGTCCGCGTTGGGGTCTTCCATTTCAAGGAAGAGCATCTGCGCGACGATGACGTTGGACATGTCGTCGGTTATGGGGGTGCCGATGATGATTATGCGGTCCTTGAGCAGGCGGGAGAAGATGTCGTACGCGCGTTCCCCGCGGTTCGTCTGCTCGACGACAATCGGAATGAGGGCCAAGTAGGGGCCTTCCCGGTTACGGGGTGATGATGCCGCTCTTCTCAGAGGCGCGTTCGATGAGGAGTTCGAACACGTGGCGGTCGCGCACGAACCGCGCGTAGCCGTCCCAGCGGTCGTTCTCTCTGACCTGTGCCTCGTACTGGGCGGCGTCCATACCGGCCTGGGCGGCGTCACGGCCGATCTGCTGCACGACTTCTTGCTCGTCGGCTTCGATGGACTCGATACTGGCGATCTCGTCGAGCAGCCATTCCTCCCGCACGGTGCGGGCGGCGGCCTCCTTGCTGTCTTCGACGAGCTTCTCCATGTCCGTGTCCGCCATGTCGTCGCCGCGGCGTTGGCGCAGCTCGAATTCGCGTGTAAGCAGATCTCGCTGCCGGTCCTCGACGAGTGCGTCCGGCACGTCGAATTCTGTCTTCTCGATGAGCTGGTCGACGATGTCGCGTTCCTGCTG
>NYZG01000273.1 GCA_002687025.1 Candidatus Poribacteria bacterium | reverse complement strand
GGAGCGCTACTGCATGCGCAGGACCGAGTGGCCTTTGGCGCCGTAGAGCCGCGAGCAGGGGATCCGAAGTTCATATGCGCCAACAACGGCAAACTCGTGCTTACCAGACGGCGTGGTTCAAACGTCACCACCCGGCCATCTTCTACGCGGCCCTGATCAACCAGGAGCTCCGCGTTCGCAATCAGGACCGGATGGTCGAGTACGTCTACGACGCTCCCCGCAACGGGGTCGAGGTGCTCCAGCCCGACCTCCGAGCGGCCACCCCGATGTGTCAGGTCGTCGAGGGCGGCGCCCAGATCTGCATGGGTCTAGAGGGCTTGAAGGGGATCTCTTCCAACGGCAGCACGTACCTGGTCGAGCTCATGGGGAACCCGGAACACCACGAGCTTGAGGAGTTTCTTCTGGCCGCGGCCCCCAAGAAGCTCAAGAACAGCCTGGTCGTCGACATGGTCGAGATCGGACTGATGGATTCCATGGTCGGCGTGGACCCATCCATGGAGCTTCCCGAGAAGCTGCATCTGCGAGGGCGGATCATTGCGGCTCTCGAGCACGTGAACATGTGGCGGAAGAAGTGTGTGGACAACCCGCTCTACCCGTCCGGGCAGGGCTTCTACAACGATGTCGAGGCGCTGCTCAAGGAGAAGGTCACCTACTACGAGCTCCGCGACCTGGAGAAGGAGACCAATCGGCGTGGCCTCGACAAGTGGACCGAAGCCCTGCACGCGTTCCAAACCTTCCACCTGAACCTGGACCACGTCCTGAGTCGAGAGAACGAGGTGCTCGGTATGTTCGTCTCGGGAGACCCGCTAGCCAGCTATGCGGAGCTCATCGCCGGGGCCGGTCTCGTCGAGTTCTCTTCCCTGGAGCCACGGGATCACGGGGACACCTGCGAATTCGCCGGGGTCATCAGCTTCGTCAAGCAGCGAACTGCGAAAGCGAGCAAGCGACAGTACACCGAGATTCGCGTCGGAGATGGGACGCACTCGATCGAGGCCCTCGTCTTCTACAACGAACACATCAAGGAGAAATCCATCGCGATCGGAAACGTGATCCGATTCGAAGCGAAGGTCGAGTGGAAAGAGGGTCACACGTTCGTGTTGCGGCTCCGGAACGTGTCGGTGCTTGGTAATCTCGGGGCCCTGTCTCGTCAGTCATACCGCGTGGGAATCAACTGTCGACGACTGCCGATGCAGAAGATCCTGGACGCTCGCGAGGAGGTCCTCCTGTCTCCCCAGGGCGATAGCCCGGTCTACCTGGAGTGTGGGGGAACCGTGGGGCTGCTTCGCAGCGTCGCCATGAGCGGTGAACTCCAAGCGTATCTGGACTCTCTGAAACACGTCAGCATCGTGGAACAGGTGCAGGACTTCCCCGAGGAGATGGCTTCGTGACCACCGCTTCACCACCAGCTGAGCCGCATGCTGATCCCACACGGGAGCCCGGTCCCCGGATCGTCGAGGATTATCGCAGACAGCGACTGTACTCTCCAGAGCGTGTGGAGTGTCTCGACGTGTTCGGGGACAAGGTGTGCGACATGCTGCAGTTTCTGCTCACGGTGAACTACCTGGACGAGTTCCTGCGACTGATCGCCGGTGACGACACGGACCTCACGGACGAAGAGGTCGAGAACGGCAAGGTCGCGATACGCGAGGTCGTCCGGGAATTCGGGCTCATGACGCCGGAGATTCTGGACGCCACCGCACAGGAGTTGAGGGGCTTCCTGCCTACGTTTCAGCGGGTCGTGGGTGGGCAGCCGGACTTCGACGATCCGGTCGTGAACGGTCTGGTTGTCGGCGTCGTCCGACAGCGGCTGGGCATATATTCTTTAAGGCTCGGCGACCCTCCCACCGACGATGATCTGCTCCGGGATTTGGAGGCACAAGCCGACCAGGCCGACGCCAATTCCGGGAGGATCAGGGAGATACTCGCCGCCTCGCAAGACGCAACCACCAAAGTCGAGAGGATCCTCGCCCTGTCGTAGGCGCCCCTTACGGCGGAGTGACAGCCAACTCCATTGACCGGACCCCACGGGGTCGAACGGCGGCGCCAAGACGGCAGCTAGAGGGTCTTTCTGTACCTGTTTCTGGAGAAGCCACGATGTCTCAGTTGCCCCACGAGCCCTACCTGTCCGACGCGTTCGTCTCCCGGTATGCGGATCGTAAGCCGCCGTTTGCCGGGGCCGGACTCGGGGAGTTCGTCTACACCCGCACCTACTCGAGGTGGCTACCGGATAAAGGGAGGCGAGAGTACTGGCACGAGACGGTGCGACGAACCGTCGAGGAGAGCATATCGCTCTACTCGGGACCGGCGTCGAGGGCGACGCTGAGCGACGAGGCCGAGCATCTCTACGACGCGGTGTGGAGTCTCCGGATGTTCCCGTCGGGGCGCAGTCTGTGGATCGCGGGCACCGAGAGCAGCCAGAAGTTCCCGTCATCTCAGTACAACTGCTCGTTCGCAGTAATGGACGACCTTGAGAAGATCTGTGACCTGTTCCTGCTACTCATGGTCGGCACAGGATTCGGGTTCCGCGTGCTTCCGGGTGACGTCGCGAAGCTCCCAGACTTCCGCACGGACCTGGAAGTCGAGCACGCAGAGTACACGCCGGTGGAGAAGTCGCAGCGACGCGAGCATACCTGGGTCGGCATCGATCAGGACACGAGCACGATGACGGTTCTGGTGGGCGACTCCAAGGAGGGGTGGGTCTCCGCGTTGCGGACGCTCCTCGACACGCTTCGTAGCGACTCCATCCAGCCGAAGGTTCGGCGGCTCGTGCTGAACTACAACTCCGTCCGCCCCCAAGGGGAGCGGCTGGACACATTTGGAGGGCGAGCGTCGGGACCCGAGGCTTTGCGACAGATCCTAACGAAGGTCGCGAAGTTCGTGCGAGCGTCCGGCGGGCAGCTCCACACCGTGGATGTGCTGGATATCTGCAACGCCATCGGAGAGGGGGTGGTGTGTGGAGGCGTTCGCCGAACCAGTCAGATCAGTTTGGGCAGCCCTGGAGACCGCAACTTCGTAAAGGCGAAGGTCGACTTCTACAACGATCCCGCCCTGAGACATCGATCCATGTCGAACAACACGGTCATGTATGACCATCGACCGGACCTTCCCGAGTTCGCCGCCCAAATGGAACTCGTCAAGGAGAATGGCGAGCCGGGCATCTTGAATGCCGAGGCCGCCCGGAAACGGCGCCCATGGTTCGAGGGGGTCAACCCATGCAGTGAGGTTTTGTGCTCTGACAGGGGCATGTGCAACCTCTCGACGGTTAACGTGAAGGCTCACATCGTCGACGGCTATCTGGACCACACCGCCCTCATGCATTCCGTGCGGCTGGCAACGCGGGTTGGCATGCGTTTGACAAACGTGGACATGTCGCTACCCGAGTGGGACGCGGTCCAGAAACGGGATCGCCTCATCGGCGTGTCGATGACCGGGTGGATGGACGCGATCGAATCGTTCGATGGCGACGAGATCGTCTATCGCTTCGACGGCGGCGTGTCGTTGGGTGAGTCGCCCGAGAACCTACTCCGAACGATGCGGCGTGAAGTAGACGAGGAAGCCGACGAATACGCTTACGAGATGCGTATCCCGCGTCCTCTACTCACAACCACCGTGAAGCCGGAGGGTTCGCTCAGCCAGCTACCGAGCGTCTCCTCGGGCCTGCATCGCCCATGGGCTCCCTACTTCGTGCGTCGCGTGCGGATCTCGTCGGCAGACCCGCTCGCTAGGACGATGCTCTACATGAACTACTCGGTATACCCCGAGGTCGGGCAGTGGGACTCCGGCGAGAGCGACCCGTGGAAGGCGGTCGAGAAGTTCGACTCGCTGGACCCCGCAGGCAAGCAGGGAGCCCTGAGCCAGGCGAGCACGTGGGTAGTCGAGTTCCCGCAGAAGTCCGAGGCGAAGATGACGAGCCAGGACGAGCCGGCCGTCGATCAGCTCTCCCGCTACTTCGCCTTCCAGCGCCATTACACCTCGCATAACACCTCGATCAGCGTGTACGTCGGTGACGACGAGTGGGACGCGGTCACCCGCATGGTCTGGGACAACTGGGACGACTTCGTGGGGATCAGCTTCCTCCCGAAGCAACAGACGGCGTATGCCCTGGCTCCCTACGAGGAGATCTCAGAGGCGGAGTACCTCCGTCGGGTCTCCAACGCGGCGCCGTTCGATCGGGCGTTCCTGGACGCGGTCGAAAAGGCCGAGTGGGAAGAGGAAATCATCGGTGACGAGTGTGCCACGGGCGCTTGCCCGATCAGGTAGCAGCACACGACACGGACCGGTAACTAGAGGCCCATCGTGCTCGGGGATAGCCCCCACTACGGTGGGCCGCTTCATGGGAGAAGAGAGATGCCAGACAGGGTGACGTTAGAGATCAGCATCGAGGTCGCCACGCCCGAGGTAAGCGACGACGAGTTGGAACTCGCGGACCTGATTCTCGGCGGAGACCCGGCTGCGGATATGGCGTTCGACGTGCTTCAGCAATCGGTTGTGGACGCGTTGACCGACGCTGGCGTGGTGCTGCCATCCAACGTGGAGCCCGAGTGCGTGAGAACCGCTATTGAGCGTCGCGTTACCGTCGACGAAGGGGATCCCGACCCGTCTCAGTGGCTCGGACACACCGTGGGCGGCGATCTCGATGGCGTCGGCGACGACTGAGGTAGGGAGTCCTGATGCAGACGGTCATCGCGTGGGACGAGTGGATCGACGACCCCTACTCCATCGACGGGGACCGGTGGTCGATACATCAGATCGAGGGTCTTCTGCAGTGCCTCCCGCGAGTGGGAGACCTGTCCGCGGCGAGGATCGCCAAGGGTCTCGGCGTGAGCGTCTTCGACGAAATCGAGCGGCGCCCAGAAGCCCTCGCCGAGGTCAGCAACCTGACCACGTCCCAGGCATGGGAAGCGTGGGAGGGGTGGCAGTTCCTCAAGCACCTGTATCGGTTGCCGATCGTGTGCATGGCCGCAGGACAAGTCAACCCCGGGATCTACACCGCGACCGAGAAGATGGGCTGGTCGTGGCGGAAGCAACAGGAGGTCCGAAACCTCCCGCAGGTGCGGGAGATGTTTGGCCTGATCGCCCGGTGGCTGAATGAAGAGACGCCACCGCCCACGCAAACGAGGTCCAACATCAACTTGGTGAGGGTAGACGTCCCTGGGTGCGAGGAGCCGGCCCTGCTTCGCACCGTCGGCTTCGAGTTCGCGGCGCCGTTCCTGGAGTGGGGCAACTTCACCGTCTCGCTAACCCTAGAGGCCGAGATCTGCATCACGGTGAACAACCCGTCGAAGGACAGGTGGCAGCCGGGGAACGTCCCGCTTCTGCAATGGAAGTCGCGGAAGATCGCCGACGTCGCAACCGAACGAATCGCCCAGAGCCGGCGGGGAGTGAGAGGGCATCGAAATGTCGACCATTAGGGACATCAAGAGAACTCGGGCTTTTCTTCAGGGGATCTATGGTATCGGTCCAGAGAAAGCGAAGACCGTCTCCTACGCCCTTGGACCCAACGCCATGGAACGGCTCATCGGGTCTCCAATGACGCTGGCACAGGCTTTGGGGTACAGCAAGACCTCCTACAAAGGGCTGCCGGACTCGGTTCGGCGAAGCGTCGAGTGCGTGGACCTCTGGGCAGACCTGGTGGCGGAGATCATACGCCCGGTGCGGATAGCCGAAGTTCCCCGTCTCACGGGGTGTCATGCGGGGGACGCGGTGATGTTTCGCCAGATGGACTGCCTGATCGGGCTGGGGAAGAGGCTGCGACATTCACTCATCCCCGACGAGGAGTCATTCGGACCGGTCCACCGGCAGGGCGCCAGTCGGTACCAGTTCGTGTATCGAGGACCGACGATGGCACATGCGGTGAAGGGAGCGTTCGGGCGGGGCAAGCTCTGGATCGTACAGGAACCGGCGATGGCTGAGTGGCCGTGGCCGGTCTACAGCCGGTTGACGACTTGGGCGAAAGGCTAGCCGCAAGTGTGCGTCAGCCAGAGGTAGCGGAACGCTCAGAAACGGTTCAGCAGCGGCTCAGGCAACGGAGGAGAATGATGGAGATCGAAGGCAAGGTCCTCGCGATCAAGACGTACAACCGGGAGTCCCGTTGGGGGAAGCTCCAACTGCACGACGGCAAGCTCGGCCCCGTGAACGCGGTGGGCATCATCCCCGACAACGTCATCGAGGGTCGGTTCTTCAAGATTACGGGCGACGACGAGGAACACCCCAAATACGGCTACCAGGTGCGGATGGAGCGGATCGAAGAGGTGGAGACAGGGGAGCAGACCCAGGAAGACGGACTGTCGTTCCTCAAGCACTTCAAGGGAATAGGCCCCGCGACCGCCACGAGGATATGGGAGACGTGGGGAGAGGACGCCGAGGACATCCTTCGCAACGAGACGTGGCGACTCAAGGAGATCTCCGGCATCTCCGAGCGGAAGGCCCTCGAGATCGAAGACCAGGTCTCCGACATGGGACGCGACGGCGACTTGATAGCCCTCATGGTGAAGCACCGGCTGCCCATGCGACATCTCGAGCCGCTCAAGCGACGGTTCGGCAGGCGGGCCGTGGATATCCTGACACGCGGCGCCTACGACCTGATGAAGATCCGAGGAATCGGGTTCATCACCGCCGACCGAATCGGGCAGAGGCAGGGCTTCGCGTGGGATTCGGTGGAGCGAATTCGGGCGGGGATCCTCTACACGCTGGACAACAGCCTCGACGGAAGCATGTACACCGACTCTATCGACCTTCTCGGAGACACCCGCCGCCTGCTCAAAGGGGGCGGAGAGGGCCGTAGCGTCCCCATCGCGAGGGTCAACCGGGAGCTCGAACGGCTGGTCGCGGCATCGGAGATCGTCTGCGAGCGTTCCGACGAGGTGATCCCTTGCGAGACGATCGAGGACGACTGCTACAGCCACTCAAACCACCGTATCGAGACGGGCGTGGCGAGGCGGGTGTTCGAGATGTCACGCAAGCCGGTGCACCAGCTTCCCGTAGTGAGCCCCATGTGGGATCAGCTCGCACCGGACCAGAAGTCCGCGGTGGAGATGTGTCTGCGGGAACGGATCTCGCTCATCATCGGGCCGGCGGGATCCGGCAAGACGACGGTCCTGAAGGAGATCCTCACCCAGACGGACGCGGAGGGTCCCCTGGTCGTCTGTTTCACCGGCAGAGCCGCCCAGCGGGTGCAGGAGATATCCGGCTTCCACAACTGCTCCACCATCCACCGGGCTCTCAAGTACCGGCCGGGGGCGGGCTTCGCTCATGACGAGACAAATCCGCTCCTGGAGGACGTCATGCTCGTGGACGAGGCGAGCATGATCGGGTTGGACCTGACGCTCAGCCTGCTGAAGGGCGCCTCGGCCGCTCGACAGAGGATCGTCTTCACCGGCGACCCGTCACAGTTGCCCAGCATCAGCAACGGCAATCTCCTGTGCGAGCTCGCGAACTGCGGGATTATCCCCGCCACCGAGCTCCAGTACGTCTACCGGAACGCGAACACGATCCTCGACAACGCGAACCGGATACGGGTGGGGGATTCCGCCCTGGTCTACGACCCGACGTTCCGATTCCACCCCGAAAACGACCCTCGCGTGGTGCTGAACCGCTACTACAAGGACCCCGCGACGACGCTCGTGCTGTCGGGCTGCAAGGAGGGCGACCGTGGAGTGAAGGAGCTGAACCGATGGCTCCAATGGCAGCAGGGCATCCAGGGCGCCGTCAAGATCGGTAGCGACTACACCGTAAACGTCGGCGACAAGGTGATCCACACCAAGAACAACTACAAGAAGCAGGTGTTCAACGGGAACATCGGCTGGGTTACCAAGGTGACCGCGGCTCCGGGACAGGACCCGGAGATCGAAGTCGAGTTCGGGGAAGGACTCGTCCCGCAGACCATCGTGTATGCCGGGAAGACGGAGCTGGAAGAGCTCGACCTCGCCTACTGCCTCACCGTCCACAAGAGCCAGGGCGCCGAGGCGGAGACGGTGTTTCTCGTTCTGGATCCCGGCCACTTCCCGGTACAGTCCAGGAACTGGCTCTACACCGCAGTGACGCGAGCACAGAAGCAGGTCCACCTCGTGGGTAGCAAACGGGTCGCGTACAGGTGCATCGAGTCCCAGGACGTGTCCCAAGGGCGAATGTCGAAACTTGGGCTTCGGGTCCAAAGCCTAAGTTCCCAGGCAGACGGAGGCGAGGACGATGAGACGGCCGCCTAGCGAAACGGAGCGCACCGGGCGCACACCCCAGGAGATGTGGGTGCTACACATCCGGATGGGTGGTCGGCCACGCGCCCTGGACTTCACGGACGCCGCCCTCGAGATCACCGCTCGGTGGCCGGGATCCTCGATCATCTGCGACGGCGATCACCGAACATACGTGAACGCGAGCCAGTACCTCACCTACTACGGGATGCGCATCACCGTGCGGGCTCACATTCACCTCGTCGATAGACTCAAGCTCTGTGTGGGGATGGTCGAAGGCCACCCGACCGACGGGGAGGGGAAGCTGCTCGTTGGCCCCTTCTCGAAGAAGTACGGCAACATCGACGCCCTCCTTCGACACGGACCCAAACACCTGACGAGTCTCAGGGACATCGGCAGGGGCCACGCTCTGTGGCGCATGAACTACGCGGCACAGAAGGCGAAGGAGAGGATGGACGGACCATGGAGCCCATCCGTGGAGGCATTTCTCCGACAAGAGACCTTGGATCACTACGGAGCTATCGAGGACGGGACGTCTGGCTGGTGGACACGTACATAGCCGTGTTCCGGATGCTCGACGTATGGGCGGGAGACCGATTCAGGTTGACCTCGGCGGTACATCACTGGGGCTCCCCGAGGATCGATATCGACTTCCGCCTGGAGTCCGTGATGATGCTCGCGTTGGTGGAGACGCGTTACGTGGCGGACTACGGGGCCGTGTTCGACCCGGGTCGCGTGAAGACGATCGTCAAGGTGAGTCGCCCGGGGAAGGGCGCGCTTGCGGACGCGACGGCGAACTCCCTAGACGACATCCGGGAGTTCCTGGACAGGATGGAAGCGGGACATGGAGGGTTCGGAGATGAGTAGCCACTGGCGGGATGTAGAGGACGTGTCGCATAGCCCTCAGAATCGCGACACGGTGTCGCAATACGTGCTGTCCGTGCCCTGATGAACACTGGCTCCGCGCGGGTAGGGAGAGGGCGGTGTCGCACTTTTGTGCAGAAAGCGACATGCTTGGGATGTCCCCAACACAGCTGGCCTGGACATCGCCGCGCCATTAGGCAGATTACCACCGCCAGCCAGGGCTGCGCCTTCAGCGCCTTGGCCTGGGCCACCCACTATATGTTGCGATCTCCGCCACGCTGATTCCGTCTCGTCTCGCGCCCATTTTGGAGGGTTCGTCCACAAGATCTGGTATGGCAAGGGGCTGCAAACGCAGTAACGGCGCGGAATTCGATGTCATAATCAGGCTGATCGGAAATCCGACCCCACGCGGGCACTAACCGCCCCGCGTCACGGTAGTCGGCGCGACGCGGGGCGAGGGGAGCCTGGGAGGCCTCCCGATAGGTGGTCTCCCGCAGCGCCGGGATCCACGCATTGGAGGTCATAGGCCTGAGCTGTGGGAGACCGAGATGAGGATAGCGCCGGGTCGCCCTGGATTACAGGCCCTACGCGGCTGCGTTGGCGCCGTTGCGTATCTGCTGGCACGCCCGCCGAATCCTTCTGGCAGCCACCTTCTCGGAGACGCCGAGATGTTCCCCCACCTCAACGAGAGAACACCCATCGACAGCCCACAGAAGAACAGGCGTTCGGCAGTCGCCTGGCAGGCCGTTCACGGCGGACCGGAGCGCTTCACGACCGAGAAGCCACGAAAGACCGTACTGCCACGCCCAGAGGTCGTGGCTCCCGATCTGGTCCAGCATTTCGCGCGTGCCTGACGGCGTCTCCCTGAGTCTCGCCAGTTGACGCGTGCGAGTATGCGCGCGGTTGACGGCGATTCTGGCAATCCAACCCGGGAACCGCGCCGGGTCGTCCAGCGCTCCGAGGCCGCGGTATGCGCTCAGGAACGTCTCCTGGATCTCGTCGTCGACATCGCGATGGTCCGACAGCTTGCG
>NYZG01000272.1 GCA_002687025.1 Candidatus Poribacteria bacterium | reverse complement strand
TTCCCCTGCCAGGCGAAGGTTGGAAGGCGCCCCCTCCGAGCGCGCATGGCGGCGGACTCCTCACCAGATGCCCTCCCCTTGCCAGGCGACGCCTGCGCTACAGCCACATCCGAGAGGGTAGGATGGCTGCCGATCTCTTCGTCCCACGCTACCGCAGCGGCCCCGGACGGCCGGTGTCCCGTCGGCAGACCGTAGAATCCGACTCTGCGGCGAGCCGCGGCCGCGACGCCGGGATGGGACCGGGCGGTCCAGTTCGCGTCAAGCATAGCATGGCACGCCGCCGCGACGAACGGTCACACGCGCCCTACGTTCACCGCTCGTGATGGCGATTTGGGGCAGGCTGTCAGCCACGCTGTGTCATTCCGAACGACATCCCCCGCAGCGAAGATCCAAGCGGGCGGCCGGCATGTCGCGGGGCGCCTGTAGATTGCGGGTTCTCATCTCGGGGTCTATCATCGAAGCGGCGAGCGCCCTGGGCCGGACGGGCCAGGAAGGGCGTGCGTGGAAGTTCGAAGGGAGGCGTCTGATGCGGCTACGATACCTGTTCTGTGTGGTGGGAATCCTCACGATCGGCGCGCGGGTCGGCGCCGGGGCGTCGTTGGCCGACGACGACCTCGTCGGCGCATGGCTGTTCGACGACAGTGGCGACGCCGCCGTGGACTCGTCGGGCACGGGCAACGACGGGGAGGTCATCGGCAATGTGACGTGGGTCGACGACGGCCAGTTCGGCGGGGCGCTGCTGTTCGAGGGCGACGAATCGTGGGTCTCCGTCGAGGACGACGCGAGCCTGCACTTCACCGAGGGAACGGACTTCACCGTGGCCGCGTGGCTCCGAACCGAAATGGCCGCAGGCGATCCCCCGATGATCGTCGCGAAGAACTACCAGCCCGCGGGCGTCAATCCCTGGTGGGCGCTCTACTATGCCAACCAGGGCAAGGCGCTGGACGGCAGCGCGAGCTTCTTCTTGCGTGATGCCGGAGGAGCAAGCCACCACATCGCCGGCGGGCCGCTCGTGAACGACGGCGCCTGGCATCACCTGGCAGGAACGAGGCTGGGCGACACGATTCGCTTCTACGTGGACGGCGTCGAGGAGGCCACCAAGGACGACGCCGGCTTCGACGTTGGCACGGCGCCGGTTCCTCTGCACATGATGAGCCACCTGAGCCGATGGCTCATCGGATCGCTGGACGAAGTGATCGTGCTCCGACGTGGACTCGACGGAGACGAGGTCGCCGGGCTGATGGATGCAGGAGTCGAGGACTTTCTGGCGGTCGACTCGAAAGGCAAGCTTGCCACGCAGTGGGCAACGCTGAAGGGCAGGCAGTAACGCCCCGACAAGCGACCGTGGACACGGGACAGGCGCGATGGGCAATGGTGACGCAAGGCCAGGAGGGAGTTGCGTACCGTCTCGCGCCGCCCGGCTGGTCGGTCGCCGACCCCAATCCGTATGCCCAAGAGCACGCGCCTCCAGGCGGATGGACACACGCCGAGATAGAGGACAAGCGGCGTGGGTGGATGTTCACCGGCCCCACGCCACGCGGCTTGTTCTCCGTCCGGTGGGACCGGGATGTCCCTAACCTGATGTCCCGCCTTGCTGACATGCTCCGCTACGAATCGCGCCACGGCCGCGCGGTGCTCCTGTGCGTGCCGCCGGATGTCGACGGCGAGACGTTCGTCAAGGACGCGTTGGCCCAGACGCCACCACCGCATGTCGTCCGCGACTCCGACCCGAAATGGGTGACGCACTCGACGGATCTCGACGCGTGGGCAAGCATCCGCGCCGACGGCGCCCTCAAGTCGTCGGCGACGCTCCTTGCCGAGGGCGCCAAGCCGGACGACCTCGGCTTCCGCGTGTTGGGCGAGCCAGTAGAATACGCCGACTACGTGATGCTCGGGTCGATGGAGCGCGTGGGCGGCGAACACGTGGTGGCGTCACGTCAGGCCGGTCGCATCGTCACCGACGAGGACAGGCCGTATGAACCGGGCGTGCGTCTGTACTTCGACAACCACGCGCTGATACGCGCCGGATTGGGGGAACGCGACGGCGCGCATCTCATAAAGGCGCGGGGCCGCCTCCCGCTCGAACCGTATCTCGCCCAGGCCATCAGCGCGCGCGATGTCGAGGCGGAGGCGAGCGTCGCGTGGACACCGGCGACATTCCACGCCGCCGCCAACGCCTCCTTCCTCGGGCGCCCGCGTCAACCGCGGTGACTCCACGACGAGGGCTACCACAGTCGTCCTACCTGGCGTCCAGATGCTTCCTCATCACCGCGTCGATTGCTTCGTGGCCGACCGGATACTCGGACAGGCAGCCGTCTAGCCCGGCTCCGATCAACGCGTCGACAACGCCGCCGTAGTCGACATCCTCGTAGCGCCGGGCCTCGGTGGCGCTGTGGATCGCGTATCCCGTCGCAGACGAGCCGTACGCGGGGTCGACCATGTCGACCGGATGGCCGTGTTCGAGCAGCAGCCGGACGACTTCCGCGGCGCCGCTCCAGGCCGCGTTGTGCAACGGCGAGTACCCGTGGTTGTGCTCGGGAATGCCCACCGGAAAGCCGCATTCGAGCATGAGGCGTATGGCCTCGGTGTCGTTGTTGGTCTCCCAACACGCCTTGGCCAACAGCATGCGGTCTTCGTCGTCGAACTCGTCTGCCAAGTTCGGGCGCGACGCCAAGAGCGACATCGCAAGCTCGCGATCCGCCAGCATGCACGCGATCTGTAGCTTGTTCTTGGGCGGCGTCGAGCGCATCAGCAAGTCGTACACCTCGCGATGCCCACGCCTCATGGCCACCTCCTGGGGCGCCAGATTGAACCCGAGGCTCCATTGCAGGATTGTGCCGCCGCCACCCTCGAATCCGATCCCCGGGTACGGCCCCGTGTTTACGCCTATCCGGTACGTGACGCACGCGGGATTTGCTTCGAGCGCCCCGCGCGCCAGTTCGAGATCGCCGAGCCCCGCGGCCAGAAACACATCCGCTTCGGCGCCGTTGTCCAGCAGGAGGCGGGCGACCTCGGGAGCCGTCTTGATACGCCACTGCGCCGGCGTCGATCGATGGTCTTCATCGCGCGGGCCGAGGGTTGCCCCCCGTTCGATCAGCAACGTCGCTATCTCTACGGTGCGCGCGAAGTGCAACGGCGTCCCGCCGTCGCCACCGGGGGCCTCCAACAGCCCCGGCTCGGCGTCCAGGAGATCGCGCAGAACGCGCACGAGCCCGAGCGCCGACGCCGCGTGCACGCTCGGGACGGCGCCATTCTCGAGCAAGTGCTCGGCAACCCGTGGAGGTACCTCCTCCAGCCCGAACCCCCGGGCCCAGAACTCGCTTATCTTGCCGATGTCGGCGCCCGCGTCGAGCAGTAGGTCCACCATCGCCGGGCTACGCGCTTCGAGCAGCGCCGGACGCCCATACGCGAACATACCGTCGTCGACCACATCGCGGACCTCGGCGTTCTCCAAAGCCGCTGCGACGGCCGTCATGTCTCCGGCCGCAATCGCCGCCTTGAACTGATCCAGAGGAGTCGCCATTTCCCTATCCTTCGTGCAATGGTCCTCACCCCCACCCACATAGAAAGAGCGCGCCGGGCGTCGAGCGCGAGGACGGGCGGAATGTAATCGCGGCATCCACATCCGCCATACGCAATACGGGCACGGCGCGGCCGAGGATGCAGATACCGTGCGTGCACGGGCGTCCGATGCCCGCGACGCGGTCGGCCGACGGTGAGTCTACAGCCGATCCGTGCGGAGGACGAAGAGCCCGCCGCCCCGATCCACGTCGGCGAACGTGACGGCGTAAAGGCGCGTGGGATCGGATGGGTGGAAACGGAGAGTGCGAATCTTCGAGTCAGTCAGACCGGTGCTGATAGGCTCCCACGCCGCGCCACCGGTCAGAGTACGGTAGATGCCGCCGCCCTCCGTGCCGACGTAGATGATGTCCGGATCGGTCGGATGCACGGCGAGCCCGACGGTGTGGTAGCCGTCCTTCTCCTCAAATATGGCCGACCACCTCTCGCCGCGATCCGAGCTGCGGAACAGCCCGCCTTCCCCCGTTCCAACGAACACCATCTCCCGCCGCAGGGGATGGACCACGATGGGCAGAATGCCGCGGTCTGCCAGACCTTTGGCATGCCAGGAATCGCCACCATCATCGCTGCGCCATACGCCGCCGCTCACCGACCCGGAGTACAGGACTGACCTGTCCGCGGGATGTGGCGTGATCGGCAACGCCGTCGTGGCGTGGGCGTACCCCTCGTTGATTGGGGTCCACGAGTCGCCGCCATCTCGCGTGCGGTATACGCCTCTTCCCACGGCGGTCGCGTAGGCCGTGCGCGCATCCTCCGGGTCCACGCCGAGGACGAACACAATGCCGACATCGAGGTCCGTCCGGGTCCACGTTGTCCCATCGTCGTCGCTGCCGATTACGCCACCGTAACCCGACGCGTAGATGGTCTCCGACGCCGCTGGCGAGACGGCGATGCACCATACCCTCGGGAACCACTCCGGCGTCATTCGCGTCCACGTGGCGCCGTCGTCCTCGCTGCGGTAGGCGCCGTGTGCGTCCGTCCCGACGAACATCGCCGCGCCGTCCGGCGAGAACGCGACGGCGGGTACGTCACCGTCCGGTATTCCAATGCGAAGGGCCGTCCACGCCCCTGCGCCCTCAGGCGCGACGCGCCCGACATTCGCCACGCGCACAGTCCGTGGCGTATCGACGCCGTTCAAGCCGTCAGACGCGCGCAACGCGCCGATCCCGCTGCCGATCCCAACCAGCGACGTCAGTGTGAGCGCGCCGAACGTGATGCACGCGATTCCCCTGCTTCGCACCGGTAATCCTCCGAACGTCCGCTCGGGCCTCGTCGACAGGAGGGCCGCCAGAGCCGCCCCAATGGCGGACAGGCGCGCCCTCAGCCATCCCCGAGCGCGGCTAAGGCGGAAACTGATCGTCTTGTAGGACACCCCGTAGTCGTGCTGCAGTTCGCCGTACGAGTCGCCGTCAATGTGATACCTGACCAGCAGTTCGCGATCGCCGGGGGGCATGGCCGCCAGGGCCCGGACGACCTCCCGCCACCTGTCCGCCGAGTGCGCCGACTCCAGCGGATCGGGCGACGGGTCCGGTGTGTCTGGCACGTCGACGACCGGCTCGGGGCGCTTGCGCCTGTTCCAGTTCCGAGCGAGATTCCCGGCGATCGCCGCGACCCAGCGGTCCAGTTTCCGGTCGTCTCTGAGCGCAGCCTGACGCCCGTACGCGCGACACAGCACCTCCTGGATGAAGTCGTCGAGATCCTCGCGGCGCCAGAGCATACGCAGGCCCACCGCGCGGATCGCGGGGACCTGCGAGAGCAGTCGGGCGCCGAAATCGCAACGCGTGTTCCTCGACATGGTGTCCATTCTCACCTGGTTAGACCGATGACGACGAAGTCGGCTAGAGGCGTCGTGGCTGTTTGCCGAAGGAAACTGCCGGAACCACGCGCCAGTCGCCACGGAGATGATGGTGTGATTACCACACGCAGACGGGGCCTGAGCATTGCGGACGGGTCGGCGCCGGCCCGCGCCGTTGGATTCCCTCCGCGTCCTGCGGCGGACCTGGAGGTCACGTCCGGTGAGCGCCGGCCCGCGGGGAGGCATGGGAGACGGCTGCGGCGCCCCATGTGACCTCATCATGCCGGGCGGCTCATCTACCGGTTGCAGACGGCGGGACATGCCCGTACGCCGCAAGGCCGTCAACTTCCTTCCCGGTAGGCTCGAAGTCGCCGCCGTTCGAGATCGTGTCCCATGTCTCGCGGCTGATCTCGAAGCGGTCGGGCTCGGCCTCCTTCTGGAGATGTCCCGTGATGTCCAGCGCCGAGGAGAACATATCGCTCACGCGACCCGCTTCGTCGATGACCACGGCGCCGGTGTGGGCGCCGCCGCGGAGCATGAACGGCGTTGACAGGCGATTCGCCTCCTGATTGAACTCGGGCAAGTCGCCGTAGAGCGCGACGCCCGCGTCGACGGCATCCTGCGCAGACCGGAAGAGGCACATTACGCCGTCTCCGGCGGTGCTGTGGACGACGCCATGATGGGACTCCACCGTGGCCTGCACGAACCGGTGGTACTCCGCGAAGGAGAACTGCACCAAGAACGGGTCCTGACCCGCCTTCATCCGCGTCGATCCCACGACATCGACGCACAGAAACGTGCGCACTTTGAGATGCGTCGTCATCTCGCGGTGCAGTCGGACGTATTCGGCCAGGGTGTGCTCCACGCTCTGCCGCTCGAAATAGCGCTCGACGATGATGGCTAACTCGTCGAGCGACTGGAACGGCTTCACGACGTAGTCCACCGCCCCGAGGCGCATCGATCGGACCGCGACGGTGACAGCATCGGTGCCGCTCATCATGACGACGCCGATGTGTGGATACTCCTCTCGTACGCGCGCGAGAAGCGTTACGCCGTCGGTTCTCGGCATCCTGATGTCGGTGATGACCAGGTCGGGCCTGGTGGGTTCGGATTGGATGATCGCCCACGCCTCCTCGCCGTCGGCGGCCTGATGGATGGCGTAGGTTCTCCCAAGGAAACGAGCGAGGAGCGTACGGATGGGCAGATCGTCGTCCACAACGAGGATCGTATGCTTGTCATCCATCGACCGGCCCCGGTTCGTCCCGGCGCGCGACGGTGACTTCTGCGATGGCCGCCTGCAACTCCGCGCGAGTGACCGGCTTCGCTACGATGGCATCCACGTTCTCAGGCCGGTGGTGCATGAGGGCGCCGAACCCCGTGACCATGATTATCGGCATCCCCGGGAAGCGGCGTCTGACGATGTCGGCCAAGCGATCGCCACTCATTTCCGGCATGGCCCGATCGGTCATCACGAGATCGATGGGCTGTCGTCCGCACACTTCGATCGCATCCTTGCCGGAGCTGACGGATACGACGTCATGTCCGTCGCTACGCAGATACGCGTCGATCAGCCTACGCACAACGGGTTCGTCGTCCACCACGAGGACACGGAGCCGCCCGACATGCACGCCAGGGCCCTGCTCGTCCGGCCGCGTCAATTCCTCGCGTGAGGTCGGGAACCGCAGTGTCACGGTGGCGCCTTCGCCCTCGGCGCTCTCGATGTGGATCGTGGCGTCGTGCCGCCGGAGGATGCCGTACACCATCGCGAGTCCCAGGCCGGTGCCGTGCGCGCTTTTCGTCGTGAAGAACGGCTCGAGGCATCGTCTCCGCACTTCCTCGGACATGCCGACGCCAGTGTCCTGAATGGAGAGACAGACCACCGGGACCTCCTCCGTGTCGGTCTCCTTCTCGGCGTCGACGTATGTGTGTATCGTGATGGCCCCGCCCGTCGGCATCGCGTCGCATGCGTTGAGAATGAGGTTGGTGAGCATCTCTCGTAACTCCGACGCCTCGCCCAGCACGTGTGGTGTGTCGCCGAGGTCGGTGTGTATCTCGATGGCCGCGCCGAGGGCCTGCGCCTCGTCCTTCCATTTGGGCTGAGTTAGTGATATCGCCTCGGCGATGATCTGGTGGAGGTCGAGGTGAGAATGCGCCTCGTCGTCTCCACGAGCCCGGTAGAAGTCGCGGAGCCGTCGGACGATGTGTCGCGCATCCTCGGCGGTGGTGTGGATCATCTCGAGGTATTCGCGCGCGACGGCCGTATCCGCCAGATCATCCGGCTGAGTCAGGAGGAGCTCGCTGAATCCCAGCACAGGCGTCAGCGCGTTGTTGAACTCATGCGCGATGCCACTCGCCATGTGTCCCAGGGCGCGTAGCCGCTCGTTCTGTAGCGCTTGCTCCTGTGTCTGGCGGAGCTTGTCGACCGCCTCCTCCAGCCGCTCGTTCGCTCTCCGTAGCTCCTGCTCCGAGGCCTTCCGGTCGGTGATGTCCGTGCACACGCCCACAAGGCGCCAGCGATCCGTCGCGAGCTTCTCGACGAAGACGTCCTCCTCCAGCCACCGCAGGGCGCCGTGTCGATCGCGGCATCGGAACTCCTGACGGTATCTGGATTCCCCGCCCATTAGGGCGTTCCTGGCCGTCTCGTACATCGGCCCATCGTCCTCGGGCAGCTTCGCCTCGTACCATGCCTGTAGGTAGGAGCTGCCAGGCTCCACGTCGAGCGGGAGGAACTGCTGAGCCGCGTCCTCGTTGAACGATTGCAGATCCCAGTGAAGGTATCGACCCGGGGGGAAGTCCGGCTCGCGTCGCTCTACCGTGGCGTGCCAGAGGAGACAGCGGGCGCAGGACACGACGGCGTGCAGCTCCTCGCGGGCCGTGCGCGTTCGGTGGAAGAGGCGCGCGTGATCCAGCGCCACGGCCGTCTGGGCGACTAGCGACGACATCGCCTCGATGCGGTTCAGCACGGACTGCTTCTCGTGTTCGTCGCTCGCGGTCGCCAGGACGGCGAGCACGCGATCCCTCCTCTTAACCGGGATGAAGTAGGCTACCTTCTGTGGCGGGTAGCTGTCCTGGTCCGTGAGCCCGACGTCGAAGCGGTCGTCCCATCCGGTCAGCACTGCCATTTCACCGGTGCGCGCGACCACCGCCGTGATGTTCGGGTCCGCGAGATCGTAGCGCGTGCCGAGGACGGTCTGGGCGCCCTTGTCGACACAGCCGTCCGGGCCGCGGGCGAGACTGCGGACCACGGTAACGGCGTCGGTCTGGTGGTCCACGGTAGCGATCATGAGGCTGCGGAAGTCCCCCGCCTCTACGATTTCGCGTCCCAGGATGTCAAGGATCGCGTCGATGTCCAAGGTCGACAGGATTACCTTGCTGACTTCGTCGAAGGTCCCCAGCCGATTTCTGTGCTCAGACAGCTCCCGCTCCGAGCGGGCGCCGCTGATCGCGATCGCGAGGTACGCTGCGGCCTCCGACAGGGTCGTGATCTCGTGTTCCGACCATTGCTTCGGGCGCGGGGAGTCGAAACAGAGAACGCCGATGACCTCGTCCGAGTGATGTACAGGGACATCGACGAGCGCCGCCGTTGCTCCTGCGGTCATGGCATCCCGGAGCGGCTCCATCCTGGCGTCGGTCGAGACATCCTCGACGATGATCGGCTTCTCACGCCGCAGGCCGTCGAGATACTCGGGCGCAGTCGTGAGGTCGGCGGACATACCGGCGATCGTTGGCATGTCCTCAGGTTGCGACGAGGTCAGGACAGATAGCCGTCCCTGCGGGTCTACTGTCGAATACGCGACTCGGAGCGTCGGAAAGCCCTCGTGTATCTGCCTGATCGCCGACTCGACGATCTCCTCGATGCTCATTCTGGAGGTGATCCCGATAGCAATGTCGTTCAGTAGCCGAAGCCGCGTCTGACGTTGCTGCACCCCCACCTGAGCCCAGGCGTGGTCTATCACCCTGGCGAGGAAGTCCGCCACCAGCTGCAGAGTGTCCGGAAGCGACGGCGGCACACGGCATATGCGGGTGTGCGCCAACACTACCGTGCCGATAACGCGCCCGCCGTTGCGCATCGGGACGCAGACGAAGCCTCTCACCCCGAGCGCCCGGAGGGCCGGGATCGCGTAGTCCGGTCTCTGCTCGATGTCGGCAGAGACGACGGGCTCGGAGCTCTTGACTACCGTGCCGGAAATCGTCTGATCGCACGGGATGCGGATCGGCTCGTCCTCCGGTGTTGGCAGCCCAACAGAGCCGACGAACACCATATGATCGGTCTCCCTGTCGTACAGTTCCACCGCCGCGATGGGATACCCGAACTTGTCCGACAGGATGCCCGGCACGCGCTCGCAAACGGGCGCGATGTCCTGGGAGTCCAAGAACAGAGAGGAGATGGCATTCAGCGCGTCACGCTCCACTGTCTGCCAGTTCTGATCCGTCGTCTCACGGACGAGCGCGATCACCTCGGTGTCGCTGATCGGCGAATAGCGCGCCTCGAAGTGACGACGGGTGTCGTCGAGCCACAGGGCGTATTCGTGGGCGCACGTGGTCCCCAAGGCGAGGGCCTGGCGGATGTGCTCCAACGCCCTGGCCGCGTGGTCCTCTGCCAGCACTTCGTCTACGCGCCGCCCCAGGAACTCGTCCGGGTGCGCGAGGAGCGGGATGCCGGGCGTGGGAACGCAATCGAGGAACGTGCCATCGGCGTCAAATCGGAAGATCAGGTCCGGGATGGCCTGCAACAGGGCGTGACTGGTGTCCTCGCTTTCGCTCACCCTCTGTTGGGCCTGCTCACGTATGGCGATGTTCTCAGGCGAGAGCGTCTCGAATGCCAAGGGGGCGCCACAGTCAGCACACATGTGGGCAGACGTCGGATTACGGGCGCCGCAGCTCGCGCAGTCCATGGCCATGTGCTGGAGGCTCCAGAGTACTTCGTTAGTAGTGCCACGTCTCTGTTATATGGATTATAACTCGCCCAGGGCGAGTCATGCGCGTCGCTGTCACGTAACGAGCTGTCGCGCTGCCGCTGAGGCCGCGCGCAGGCGACTGCGGCTGCCCGTCTGTTGGCGCGCTCGCCGACGCTCGCCTGCGCAGCGCGGCGGGGCCTCGCGTTGACGCCGGGTCGAGATCCCTGAGCCATCCCCAACCCCGTGCGGAGGACATGCAACTGCCCGAAACACCTAGACCTACACGGATACTCCAGATGTCCATCACCTGCTGCGTCGCCGCTTTCGATCCGTGTCCAGGCGGCATCGCACCAATGGGCCACCCGCGCGTAGTAGTCGGCGACCCGACCGGCGCCCGAGCGCGAGACAACCGTGGGAGTCACGTAGACGACGGACCGGGAATGCGCGAGACCGTCCCTTTGCGTGGCGTGCAGAGGAGTCGGTACAATGCCCGCAGGGAGCCAACCGATACCGCAAGACACCGCCTCCGACAGCGCATCGCGCGCCATGGTCGCCTGGGCCCGGATGCTCAGGACACGGGCATTCGCGCGCGTGGACGGAGACGCGCTGGCATCGCACATACACGCCGCGGAGACCCGAGCGGGCCTCGAAGGGAACGCGTACAGGCGCCTCTTCCTCGAGTGGCAACACTCCGCGACCCGGAGTGATCTCCTGGCCTGCGGCCTGCCCGACGATCTGCGCCGCAAGGACTCCGTCTATCTGGTCATCACGACGAAGTGCAACAACGGTATGGCGACGGCGGATGCGGACGGACGGGTAGTCCACAAGACCTGCGCGCACTGCCTAAACGGCTCAGGCCCCAACGGCGTCTCGATGACGATCGAGGAAACCGAACGCGTCGTCGCGAACCTGCCGTACCTCCTGCGCGAGATCGAGATCAGCGGCGGCGAGGCCCTGCATCCAGACGTCATGCCTCTCACGCTCCATACGCTACGGCTCTGCGCGGATCGATACGGCCGCGACCTGTTACTCTCCCTGCAGACCAACGGCGACTTCCTCAGAGACCCGCGGCAATGTGACGAGACGCTCTCACTCCTTCGGGACGCGGGTCTGCGGCGCATTGTCGTCGCCAGCATGGACATGTACCACGCCAAAGGCGCCACCCCACAGGACCGGTTCGAGGAGCGCAAGCGGCACTACGCCCGCGTGCAGGAGAATCTGAGACGGAGCCGCGTGGTTTTCGTTACCGGCGATGACGCCGCGTGGCTGCCGGACGATCCGACCGTCCTCACGGCGCACTTCTTCGGGGCCGACATCGACAATCGCTTTGGCGGCTTCATCATCGACGGCCTCGTTCCGAACGCCCGCGCCCTCCGCGCCGGTCTCGTGGACGAATCGGACAACGGCGTTCCCTACTGTCCCCGCCATGCGGGCGCGCGTGGCTTCCTGGGCGGCGGGGCGGACGACCAGGTGGCCATCAACGGCGGGCCCGTCTACCCGTGCTGCTGGTTCACGGAGTTGCCTCTCGGCGACGCGCGCGAGATGTCCGTGCCGCACATGCTCCTCGCGTACGCCACCGACCCCCTCGCGATCGCACAGCATCTTGGCGTCCCGGAGCGCGCCTGGGAGATCGCGCAAGTAGTCTCGCCGGAGTTGGGCGCGGAGATGCGCGACATTCAGGCCGATGTCCAGCCGCTGAATCAATGCGTCGCTTGCCGTCGCTTCACGCGCGAATACGTCGCCCTGATGCGGCGTCACGGCTACGGCGCCTACGACGAGCTGTGGCTGGACATCCCGACGCCGTGGAACCATGTCTCCGATCCCGAACACGACCTGGCTCTCGAGTCTTGGGTCGCGGCCTCCTGACATAACGCCCTCTCGCCATCGCGGAGTGGCACGCGCGTGGTCAGGTCCCAGAGCTCGCGCCCGGCTGTCCGACGAACACGCCTCGGATCGCTCGGCCCTCTTCCGACAGCGGCGCCCCTCAGCACCCCTCGCACGGCCGGACTGACCCGGCCGCCAGGACGTCCGTGGACAGGCCGCCGGGCCAGGGCAGGTGCATCCGTCAGCCGTGGTACGGACGAGGGCGCCGTGCCTAGCGAGGAGACGAGATAGATGTGTCCGAGCGACCGCGACCACCAGATCACTACCGACGAAGCGGCGGAACACAACCGATCCGCCTGGAACTCGTTCCGCCGGCAGCGAGACGCGGGCCTGGTGAACATCCGCAACGACTCGGCGGCCGACATCATCGCCGGAAGGCGGCGGCTCGACCCGCCGATGCTGACCCTGGCAGGCGACGTCGCGGGCAAGAGAATGTTGGACCTGGGCTGCGGAGATGCCGCAGAGATGCTGGAGTGGGCTCTGATGGGCGCCGACGTGACCGGAGTGGACAACTCGCCGACCCAGCTGGAGGCAGGCCGCAGGAACATCGACATGTTGACGCAAGCCGGGAGGCTCACGAGCGCCTGCTCTCTGATCCTGTCCGACATCCTGCGTCTCCCGCCCGAACTCCTCGCCGGTGAGTTCGATATCGTCTATTCCGGGTGGGTCACGTCCTGGATTGGGGACCTCGACCTGTGCTTCCAGAACGTGCGCCGCGCGCTCAGAGACGGGGGAGTCTTCCTGTGAGGTCGCGTCAATAGGTGTGTAAGTTCATCCGGCGGCGGCTTCCCAGTCGTTTTCGTTGCGTTGTCTGACGCCGTCGACGTACGTGAC
>NYZG01000271.1 GCA_002687025.1 Candidatus Poribacteria bacterium | reverse complement strand
GTGGATGGTAGGTTCCCAGTTCCATCCTGAGTTCCGGTCGCGGCCCCTCGACCCGCATCCACTGTTCGTCGAGTTCGTGCGCGCGTCGATGGCGTACGTTCCCCCCAAGAGGGGCTAATCACTTTGTTCCGCACCGGGCCCGGCGCCGGGTCTCGCACGCGGTCTCGCAAGCCGTCTCGCCCTGGGTGCCGCATCGGCGACGCGGACCCGCCACGTGGCGATCACGCCCGGTTGGCGTTCGCCGTCCTCGTGGCGCTGGCGTGGGTGATCCTGGGCGCCGGGGCGGCCGTCGCGACGCCCGAGACCATCCTCATCAGCGGGCCGGATGGCCCAACCGACCTAGAAGATGTCGTCTTCTGGTGGGCGGGCGTGTCCGACGACCCGACCGCGCCGCTCGCCGGCTACCGATACTCCCTGGACGGCGCCGACACCGTCTTTACCACACGCCCGACCGCGACGTTCTATGCGCTGGCTCCCGACGAGCACACGTTCACCGTCGCGGCCGTTGGGGTCGACTTCGCCGAGGACCCCACGCCGGTGGGGACGGCGTTCACGGTGACCGGCGAGTTCCGCGTCGAGGTCGAGCCGAACAACTTCGACATCGTACCGACGCCGCTGGTCTCCGGCGTTCCGACGCACGGCATGTCTGTTGCCGCCGATGATGCGGACTGGTATGTCCTCACTCCCGCGTCAGCCGCGCGTCAGATGACGCTTACATTCCGCCGGCCGACCGGCGGCCGCGGCGGCGCGTCGGTCCGCGTGTACCGCGATCTGCCCGCCCTGGGCGACATCGTCTTCGACGAGAGCGTGACTGCCGCGACCGACCACCGCCTCAGCACGACGTTCGGGGCTGATGGCGTCCCGTACTTCGTCCACGTGCAGATGGACGAGGCGGCGCAGATCGGCAGCCTCTACACGCTGACGCTCACCGCGGCGGCGCCGGACGAGACGATGTTCTGGGACGCGGAGCCAAACGACGCCGATACGTCGGCGACGAATCTCACGGCGTCCGACGCGACGGAGTCGCTGCGAGCGTACGGCGCCACGGACAGGGCGGGCGACGTGGACTGGTTCCGCGTGGCAATGGACGTCTCTTCGACGCGCCTATTGAGGATCACCGTCGCTCGTCCAGGATCGCGCGGCTTCGCCGCAGTCGAGGCGTTCGCCGGGTCGCTGCCCGACGCGGGGCGGCAGATCGCCCAGCTCGACCTGGGCCCGGCTAACGACCAGTTCGCCACATTCGAGACCGCTGTGGGGCTCGGCGACATCCTGATTCGAGTCGTGCACGACGACGACGTGCGCGACGTGCCCTACGCGCTGCGGCTGGATATGGCGGACATCCCGGCCGGCGAGACGTATGAGGTCGAGCCCAACGGCGTAGACCCACGCGTGAACGCGCGATCTCCCAATGTGCTGTCGCCCAATGCCACGGTCGTCGGTCAGTCGTGGGCGGCCGATGCGGACGTGGACTGGTTCCGACTCGATATCGCCGATCCGGGCGTCCTCGGTCTCACCGTCGAGCGCGCCGGCGGCCGTGGCTCCACGACGGCGCGCCTGTACAACCCGAACTTCCTGCTCGTCGGGGAAGCCGTGGCGACCGCGGCCAACGGCCAGACGGCGTCCCTGTCCGCGATCGCCACCGCGGGGCCCCACTACGTCGAGCTGATCCCGCAGGGCGAGTCGCCACACGCGATGTACGCTCTCACCTCGACCCTGGAGTCGCCGGGGGTATTCTCCGCCGAACACACGGCAATCGCCGCGCTCACATTGGGCGATGTCCTGGGCGTCAGCCTGCTCGCCCCGCCGGGCCTTAGCGCGTCGTTCTCCATCGCCGACGCGCGTCGCGACGTGCCGATGTTCGACGACGGCGCGCACGACGATGGCGACCCGAACGACGGCCGCTACGCGGGCTCCTACGTCGTGCGGTCGACCGACGAACTGTTCGGACTCGACGTCACGGCGCGCGTGATCGACATCGAGGGATCCGCCAGCGAACGGGTCGTCGGGGAGCCGGTCACGCTGGACGGCCGCGCCCCTGCTCCTGTGGCCGCGGTGAGCGCGGTGGACGCGCCGGACGACGACGGCGGCGTGATACTGGTCGACTGGGCCGCGAGCGAGGCCGCCGATCTCGCCCAATATCGGGTATACGTTGAGGCAACGCCAATCACCTCTGTCGACGGGCTGACTCCCGCCCTGCGCGCCTCCGATGCGCCGGCGCGCCTCTCGGTCGAATCGAGTGGCGTCGCGCTGTTCGTCGCCGTGACCGCGGTGGATCGTGCGGGCTCCGAGTCGTCGTTGGCTCCCGGCTCTGTCGCCGGGCCTGTGACCGCCGAGGACAACCGGCTGCCCACGCCCATCACGGCGGTCTCGGTCGAGAACGTGCCTGACGACTATGGCGGGACGCTCCGCGTCCGGTGGACGCCCGCCTTCCTACCGGATTTCGCCGAATACCGCGCGTACGCGGCGCCCGAGGCCATCGAGGATGTCGTCGGGCTCGTCCCTGTGGCGCGCGTCGGCGCCCCGTTTCGCACGGACATCGACATCGCGGGCCTACCGACGGATGCGGAAGCGTACGTCGCCGTGACGGTCCTCGACATGAGCGGGAACGAGTCGGCCCTCGGCGCCGGGTCGGTGGCCGGGCCGGCCGTCGCGGCGGCGGAGACCGGGCCGGACACGTCGCCGCTCGAGCTCGCCGGGCCGGTGGGCGTCCTGCGCGGCCGATCCGCGACGTTCCACTGGCTGCGCTTCCCGGCCGGCCGAGACGACCCGATCGGCGATGCCCTCGTGACGCTCGATGGCGTCGAGCAGCGTGTGGTGTCCGGGTCTTCAACGACGTTCCACGACCTCGCCTCGGGTCGGCACACGGTCCGCGTCGTGGAGTCTGCCTCGGGCGTCGCCACTGCGCGCGCGTTCAGCGTCGATCCGTTCGCGCCGAGTGAAACGGAGCTGAACGGCATCGCGGCGCGGGCCGAGCCGCTACGTCCCAACGAAGCCGTCGCGGGGAGCGTCGCTAACGACAGCGACTGGACGCGCATCGAGTCGCCGGGCCCAGGGATCGTCTCGGTCACGGTGACGCGTCGTAGCGGCGCCGTCGAGGCGCGTATCTACCGGCAGGCTGCGGCGACGGACACGCTCGTGCAGAGCACAGCCCTGGACGACCTGACGCCGCGCGCGACCTCTGCAGCGGGAACGCTCGGAGAACCGCTCCTGGTGGAGATGCGGGGCGATGGCTCCTACGAGTTGTCCACCACCTGGACGCCGACGCCAGCGTTCTCGCTCGAACGCGAGCCGAACAGCACGCGCGGGCGGGCCGTCGCGGCGGCCTCTGCTGCGAACCTCCCGCGTCTGCGTGGATCCTTGGCGGAGGACGGGGATGTCGATTGGTTCGCTCTGCCGGCCGTTGCCCCTGGGAACGTGCTCGTTCGCGCGTACACGCCTGATGGCCGCGCCACGAGGCTGCGCGTGTATCGCGAGGCCGAGCAGGTTGCGGCCCTGAGCTTCGGAACCGACGGGCCGATCGCCGAGATGCCGCTGCGTATCGACTCCGCCGACTACTTCCTCGCCGTGGACGGCGATGCCGTCGGGACGCAGTACCAAATCGCGGTCGACCCGGGCGACGCGTCCGAGGCGCGCGAGCTGGAACCCAACGGCGACCTCGCGGACGCGACGCCCCTGCCGATGGCCACGGCCATGGTCGGCGACACGTGGGGCGACGGCGACCGCGATATGTACCGCGTGGACGTCCCGACAGGCGGCGTGTTGGTGGCGTCGCTGTCGCGCGCGGACGCGTCGACAGTCACTATGGCGCGGATTCTGACGCGGGCGGGCGCGGAGCTCGGCGCGGCGACTGCGGCTATGCCGGAGGACGTGGCTAACGCCCAGGCGGCCATTGGCCCGGGCGCGTCGTACATCGCCGTGGATGCCGACAGGGCCGACGCCGCTCAATACGAACTGCACGCGACCCTATTCAGGGATTTGACGCACGACGCGTCGGGGACACTCAGGTCCGGCGACGAGGTCGCGATCTCTCTGACGTGGCGCCCGGGCGCGGCTGTGGTTGCGGAACTCGTCGACGCCTCGGGCGCCGCAGCGCGCGAGGCCGCCCCGCTCGTCGACGCGGACGACTCCGGCGTCTACTCCGCGACCTGGACCACACGCGACGGCGACGACGGCGACAACCTGGCCCTGAGAGCGCGCGTGACGGCCGACGGGCGCACGCGCCTGGTCACATTCCCGGGCGCCATCACGGTCGACACTACGCCGCCGAACATCCTGAACGCGTCCCACAGCGCACGCACGGCGTTGGGCGTTGGCGCGACGCTGCACGTGATGGCGACGGCGGAACCGGGCGCCTTCGGTGCGTTCGCACTGCTGCGGCCCGACGGCGCAGCCGCCCGCGCCGACGTCCCGATGGAGGAAACCGAGGACGGGCGATACGAGGGCGAGCTCGTCGTCGGCCCGACGGATCACCTGGTGGGCGGCACGGTACGCGTGAGCTTCGAAGACGAGGTCGGCAATCGAGCGACCCGCGACATTTCGCGCGGGCTGACCTTGGACACGCTGCCCCCGAACGTCGAGTCGGTGACGCACGATGCGGAGGGCGTGCTCGTCGAGGGGGACAGGGTCGGCGTCACGTTGCGGGGCGATGTCGGAGCGCGCGGCACGTTCGCCATCCTGCCCGACGGTGAGACGCCGTTCCGCGAGGACATCCCCGTCTTCGACGACGGCGCGCACGATGACGGCGACGCCGACGACGGAGTCTATCGTGGCGAATACACGGTGCGGCCGGGCGACATCGCCGACGCCGCCGTGGTCCGCGGCCGCCTGGTGGACGACGCGGGAAATGCGGCGACCGCGGTCGCATCGACGACGGTGTCCATCGACGCCTCGACGCCCACGATCACCCGCGCGTCGCACGACGCCGACGCCCCGTTGACGCTGGGTGACACGCTGAGCATCGCGGTAACGGGATCGCCCGGCGCGACGGGGTCGTTCTCGATCGACCGCGCGGACGGAACGGCGTACCGGGCGGACCTGCGGCTTGCGGAAACCGACATCGAAGGCGAATACGCCGGCTCGTTCGACGTCGGCCTGGGATTCGATCTCGTCGACGGAATCGTGACAGTCGTTTTGCAGAAGGCGAACGGCAAGTCGGCGACGCGGTCACTCGCCGCGCCGGTTACGTTCGACACGACGCCCCCGCCCGCTGTCCTCGGCGTCATGGCGCGGGATGTTCCGACGGACGAAGGCGGATTCATTCGTGTGTCGTGGGACGCGACGTCCGCGGCGGATTTCGCACGCTACGACGTGTTCCGCTCGCCGACGCCGCTGGCGACCGTCGATGCCCTTGTGCCAGAGGATCTCGACCTGTTGGATCGATCCGTGGAGTTCGTCGTTGTCTCGGCGCGGACGGGTCTAGGGCAGTACTTCGCGGCCGTCGCGGTCGATGAGGCCGGGAATAGGTCGGGTCTCAGCCTCGACGTCGGAGGGTCAGTGTCCGCGCGCGTCGAGGCGGTCGATGACCTGCCGCCGGCGCCGCTCCGCAACGTGTTGGCCATCGACCGACCGAACGACGGTGGCGGCGTGCTGAGCGTCGTGTGGGAGCCGACGCCGGCGCCGGACTTTGCGGAATACCGTGTGTACGTGTCGGACCTGCCCTTCCTGCCGAACATGCCGCCGCGTGCGCATCCCGATGTCCCGGACGCTCCTGTCGTCAGGCTTCGCGCGTCTTCGGTGACTGTGGCCGACGTGCCGACGCTGGCGGATGGGGTGGGCTTCTTCGTCGCGGTCTCGGCGGCGGACGTGTCGGGGAACGAGTCGGTCGTCGGCGCGAGCGGCGTGTCCGGGCCGGTGACGAGCCAGGCCGACGGCGCTCCGACGCCCGGCGGCGCGTTCTCGGTCTTCGGCGGCCCGGCGGGGATCGCCCGGCATTCCTCCCTCGCGTTCCGCTGGAGCCGCTTCAGGCCGGGAGCGGGCGCGATGGACGACTATCGGTTTTCCATCGACGGCGGCCCGGGCCGCTTCAGCGCGGACAACGAGGCCCTCC